>JBASAI010000028.1:0-50207 GCA_049650525.1 Arcobacteraceae bacterium | reverse complement strand
TTTTAAAATGAGCCGTATCTCCATACATATCACTATACACATTGTAGTACAAACCACCGATTGATTCTTGACAGTTCAAAAACTTGAGTGTCCATCTTTTTCTTTCCCATTGTGGATCAAAATGATCATATTTATTATCTATATGTGCGATATATCGAGTGTAGTTTAAATATAAAATAATTTTCTCAGTAGCTAAATTGAGTTTTGAAATTTGATTTTTAGGAACAATTTGTACTATCACAATCGACAGAATAATCAGCACAAAAAGTATCTCTAAAAGAGAAAAAGATTTTTTAGTTTTTTTGATCTTTTAACTCTCGTATTTTATCTTTTTTACTTTTTCTTTTTCCCTTTATTGGGGCTGTTCCTTTTTCTTTTTCGACAGGTTTACCAATCAGCTCATAACCCTCTATCTCTTCTTGATCAAGATCTATCTCTGCTCTTTTTTCAATGAGTTTAAAATGATCCATATCCTCATATCCTATAAAAGAGATAGCTGTTCCTTTTTTTCCTGCGCGCCCAGTTCGTCCAATACGATGAACATAATCATCCGCACCTCGTGGTAAATCATAGTTTATCACACAAGAGATATCATCGATATGCAATCCTCGACTAGCAATATCTGTAGCAAATAAGATTTTGATACTATTATCTTTAAACGCATCAAGTGTATAGTTTCGATCACTTTGATCTAAGTCCCCATGAAATGATTCTGCTAAAAAGCCATATTTTCTAAACTTATTTGCAAGATTATCACTAGCTCTTTTACTCGCCATGAATACCAACACTTGATTCCAATTATTCGTTCTGATAAGATGTTGCAAAAGAGGGCTTTTATTTTCTTTGTTTACTTTTATCACTCTTTGTGAGATATTATTCACTGTTGGTTTTTCTTCTATCTCTACTTCTACAGCACTATTTGTGATCTTTGATGCGATCTGTTGCATCTTCAAAGGGTAGGTTGCTGAAAACAATAAGTTTTGTCTTTGTTTTGGTAACGCTTCCAAAATCATATCAAGCTCCAAAGCAAATCCTAAATCAAGCATCTTGTCTGCTTCATCAACTACAAAGTGCTCTATATGTGACAAATCAATCTGTTTTTTACTCATGATATCAAGTAATCGCCCAGAAGTAGCGACAACTACATCACACCCTTTTTGTATTGCCAATAACTGATCGCCAATACTCTCTCCACCAATCACACTGACAACTTTTGGTTTGTCACTCAACTCTTTACTAAAAAGCTCAATAGTTTGAGATACTTGCAAAGTCAATTCTCGTGTAGGTGTCAAAATTAAAATCGATATTTTAGGCTTTTTTCTTCTCTCTTTTTGTTGCCAAAGATCAAGTAAAGGCAACACAAAACTAGCCGTTTTTCCACTACCTGTTTGTGCTTTTGCCAAGATATCTTTTCTTTCCAAAATAAGTGGTATCACTTTTTTTTGTATTGGTGTAGATTCTTCATAGTTGTTTGCTTCTAATGCAGAGAGTATCTCTGCTGATAAATCAAAATTTGTAAATGACATCTTATAATCCTTCGAGTTTTAACTCATACTCTTCATTAAGTGCATCAAGTTTTATCTGTGCTACTTCTAACGCTTCAAAATCTTCTTCGATCTGCTTTTCATATTGTGTCACTTCTCTTGAGAGATCGATCACTTTGCTGTTGTCATTTTTATTTGAAGCAGCGATTAACTCCTCTTGTAATGATTCTACTAGCTCTTCATTTTTCATAATGATTGATTCAAGTTTTTCAGTCTCTTTTTTTAAAGGTGCTGTTGCTTTACTTCTTTCTTTTATGATCTCACTTCGTAGTTTTTTATTCTCTTTTTTATTTAGTTTTGGTTCATTGTTTTTTTCTGAAGCTGAAGTTATATTTTTTGTCTCTTTTGTCTCTTTTACCTCTTTGGTATCTGAATCATTCTCTTCATCCCAACCAATTTTTTCTAAAAATTCATCGTAGTTTTCATCAAAATACTCTGCTTTATCTTGTCTAAAAATGATCAAGCGATCACACACTTGACGCAAGAGTGCTTCACTATGTGTCACGATAATAGCTGAACCCTCAAAGTTTTTAATCGCTTCTGTTAAAGAATCAATCGAATCCATATCAAGATGATTTGTTGGCTCATCAAGAAAAAGAACATTTACTTCTCGTGCTATGATTTGTCCAAGCATCACTCGACTTTTTTCTCCACCTGAAAGAAGTGCTATTTTTTTCTTTGCTGTTTCACCTGGAAACATCATTGATCCACAAATATTTCTTACAGTTGATTCTGCAAGTTTTGAGTTGCCTAAGTATATCTCATCCATAACAGTATTTTTTGGATTGAGATGTGAGATATTGGTTTGTCCAAAATGTCCTACAGAAACAGTCCCGTGATATTCAGTCGTTCCTGATAATGCTGTCAGTTCTTTTGCGATGGTATTAAGTAAAGTTGATTTCCCTTTTCCATTTTTTCCGATGATCCCTAACACTTCCCCTTTTTTCAGAGTAAATGAAATATCACTAAAAAGTATCGTATCACTACTATATCCAAAGGTTAAATTCTTTATATCAAGTAACACTTTAGCAGGTGTATCTTTGAAATTAAAATTAAAGCTAAGAGTATTATCAGAGCCTAAAGTATCAAGTCTATCCATCTTTTCAAGAAGTTTTACTTTTGATTGTGCTTGGGCTGCTGTTGATGCTCTTGCTTTATTTTTGGCGATAAACTCTTCGAGCTCTTTTACCTTTTTGTCCTGAGAAAGTTTTTGTTTTTCATACAATTCTTCATCATCTTGAAGCTGTTTATAAAACTTATGGGTATCACCTTGTATCATCGCCAACGATTTTCTATGAAGTCCCATCGTATGAGTCGTCACTCCATCCATAAAATCTCTATCATGAGTGATCAGTATAACTTCACCATCAAAAGCTCTTAAAAAACTTTTTAGCCACCGTAAAGATAAAATATCAAGGTAGTTTGTTGGCTCATCCAAAAGAAGCATATTTGGTTCTGTTATAAGTAGTTTTGCCAGATTTATTCTGATTTGATATCCACCTGAAAAAGAGAGTGGAGATTTTTCTAAATCATCCTGTGAAAACCCCAGTCCAAAAAGTATCTTCTCCACTTTATACACACTAAATTTATCATCATCAGCTAAAGAAAGGGAAACTTCATCGACAAGTGTTTTTTCATGAAACTCAAGATGCTGTTTCAGTGCTCCTATTTTATAGTTCTTAGGGATACTAAGCTCCCCCTCATCATAAAACTCTTCTTGCAAAATGATTTTAAATAAAGTAGATTTACCACTTCCATTGCGTCCTACG
The DNA here is from genome assembly GCA_049650525.1 of Arcobacteraceae bacterium. GTDB lineage: Bacteria > Campylobacterota > Campylobacteria > Campylobacterales > Arcobacteraceae > JAIOSF01. The sequence continues at coordinate 46,894 of JBASAI010000028.1, read as the reverse complement.
AGTCCTATTCTTTGTCCACTGCTCATACGAAGATTTACATTATGAAAAAGCTCTTGTGTTCCATATCTTTTGGCTATATTTGTTAGTTGTATCAATCTCTTATTCCTATGTATCTCTTTAATGGTTCTTTTTTATATCTATCTATTTAGTTCTTAAATGCAATTGCATCTACTTCGACTAAAACATTTTTTGGTAATGTTTTTACAGCAACCGTAGCTCTTGATGGTGCATCTTCTGCTGTAAAATACTCTGCATATACTTCATTAAATGCTACAAAATTGTCCATATCTGATAGATAACAAGTTGTTTTTAAAACATTGTCCATAGACGATCCAGCTTCTTTTAGTACTTCACTTAGGTTATCCATTACTAGTTTAGATTGTTCTTGAATTCCACCTTCAATGATTTCCATTGTTTCTGGTATCAATGCAATCTGTCCTGATGTAAAAATCAATTTCTCAAATGCTGTTGCTTGGTTATAAGGTCCTATTGCACTTGGTGCTTTCGTTGTTGATATTATTGTTTTCATATTCATCCTTTTTGTGTATTTTAACATAATTATTATTTACTCGTATATTCTTTACTATTTTACTTGTTTATTTCTAGTTTAAAATTATTGAGATCTTGTACATAAAATTTTTTGAGTATTCTATGTCTATACATCACTTGTATCATCTCATCATTTTGCTCTAATTTTTTTGTATTTAATAAAATCGTATCACTGTTTTCGATTCCATAAAACCGTAATCTTAATGCAAGATATCTATCTGTCGTAGAGATATTGTGTATATCTCTTTTTTTGAGCTCTTCTGCTAATTCTTTTACTATATAATGCTCACTTGCAATATGAGAAGAGGGTTCTTCTAAATACAAATACAATGTTTTATTGCACACAAAAAGAAAAAAACTCAACACTAAAACACCTAATGAAACTCTGAGCATCATATAATGTATAGTACGAAATTCTTTTAATCTTACACGCATACTATGAATAAAAAGTTTTACCATCAAAGGCACCGCAATAACAACAAATGGTGCGAAATCCTCAATAGCTACTTTTTGTCTTAATGAAAAAATAAGTGACAAAACCAATGCTGTCATCGATATATACCAAAATAAATCTCTCTCCCATTTAAATCCAATACGATACAATGAATAAAAGAAATATAAAAATAACACTGGTGAAAAGATAGTGGCATAAATAGCAAATGTATCTAAGAAATAGCCTCGCGGTGAGCCATTAAATGAAAATCCATATGCAGTCATCGAAAAACCAAATAGGGATAAAGAGATCACCAAAAGCATATTGTCTTTTTTTGATAAAGAGTAAAAAAACAATGCCAAAAAGAGTATCGCAAAAGAGTTATCTATAAATAAAAATAATCCCAAAAGAGCATAACAGTTTTTATTTTTTATTCTATAAAAATAGAGATAAAGAAGTGTTCCAAAAATAACAATAATAGATTCATTGATAAGCAATGCTGCACTATTAACTCCAGGTAAAAGCATAAATATCGCAATACTTATAAGTCTATCTCGTTGTCTTTTAAAATAATTTACTGTCAATAAAGAAAGAAGAATTGCACTTCCAGCATAAAAAAGTATAAAAGGTACTCTTAGAGCATAATCATTTTGTCCAAAGAGTGTCGTAGAAAGGTTTGTTATGAGAGTGAGAACATTAAACATTCCACCATTAAAATAAATATTGGCTTCTTTTGCGGAGATACTGTAAGTATCAACCAAAAATAGTAGAACAGTTATATGAAATAAAAGTAATCCTACAAAGCCAATATTGTATTTAGTTAAATGCATTCGATACCTAGAGTTTTAAAAAGTTATTGAGTATTTCGTGTCCATGTTCACTCATCACAGATTCTGGATGAAACTGTACACCATAAATATTTTTATCTTTTATCTTAAGTGACATAATCTCGTCATCATCCAAACTTTTAGAAGTTACGATGATATCTTTTGGAAGATTTGCTTTATTTACTGTTAAAGAGTGATATCTCGTCTGAGTCATCTCTTTTGGTAAACCAGCAAACATAATATCATCACAGAGCACTTGAATCTTTGATGTTTTTCCATGCATCATGATGGGAGCTTTTATCACTTCACCACCAAATACTTGAGCGATACTTTGATGCCCTAAACAGATACCTAAAATAGGGGTTGTATCAGCAAACTCTTTTATCACTGAAAGACAAACTCCAGCTTCATTTGGAGTCGCAGGTCCTGGAGAGATGATGATCTTTTCTGGATGTAAAGCCTTTATCTCTTCTACTGTTAATTCATCATTTCTAATCACTTTTAAATCAGCACCAAGTTCTAAACAATATTGCACAATATTGTATGTAAAACTATCATAGTTATCAATCATTAAAATCATATTTATATCCCTAAATCATACATTTGAACTATACCCGATAGTTCCGAGTCTTTATTTACTACAAGTAATGAATTTATTTTATTTTCACTCATAATATCGCTGGCTTCCACAAGTCGGGCATCTTCTAAAATTTGTTTAGGAGTTGCACTCATAATATTATTTGCATCAAGTTTAAAGAAATTTTCTTCTTGTGATTCCATCACTCTTCTTATATCTCCATCAGTGATAATACCTTCAATTTTATTATTATCAACCACCACAACTAATCCACATTTCCCTTTTGTAATCGTATGGATAATATCTTTTGCTTTTGTCGCTTTAGAACACAAAGGAAGATTTTCTTTTTTCATCACATCTTTTACTTTTGTTAAAAGTCGTCTTCCCAAACTTCCACCTGGATGAAACTGTGCAAAGTCTGTATCTTTAAACTCTCGTACTTTCATCAAAGCAGCTGCAATCGCATCACCCATAACCAATGTCGCAGTCGTTGAACTCATTGGAGCCAAATTTAATGGACATGCTTCATGATCTACAGAAATATTTAAATGGTAGTTACTATTTTTTGCTAGCGTTGAGTTAGGTTTACCACTCATTGCTATGACTATATTTTCTTGTGATTTTAAAAAAGGAATGAGCTTTAACACTTCATCTGTTTCACCAGAGTTTGAGATGAGTAAAACAATATCATTTTTTTCTATCATCCCAAGATCACCATGATACGCTTCTCCTGGATGTAAAAAGAAACTAGGTGTTCCTGTGCTAGCTAAAGTAGCAGCGATTTTTTTTCCTATTATACCTGATTTACCCATACCAGAGATGATAAATTTTCCTTCTGTCTTGATGATCGCATCTATAGCATCGCAGAAGTCATCCGTAAGAAGTTCTGATAGCTTTGCTATCTCTTTTGATTCGATTTCAAATACTTCTTTTGCTATATTATTTATATTCATTAATTATGCCTTATATCTATTGTCATATAATATTATTTTATCATAAGTTCACTTATATATTAAATGTAAATCCACTACTAGTAAAGCTTAGAATAATAGTCATGAGTAACATAATCAAAAGGTGTTTATGCCATCTTTTTTGCCTAAATAACATAAAGTATCCAAAGACCAACATCAATTTCAAAATTAGATCAACTTGTGAAAGGGCAATAAAAAGAATTGTCAATATCTGTAATAGTAAAACAATCCATTTATTTTCATAATATTTACTTGGAAACACTTAATCTTCTTCTTTACTATTAAAGTAAAAAAAACCTGCCATCCCTCCTACTAATACTACTAGCAAGAAAACAAACATAATTACATCAAGCATTCTCATTTTGTTCCTTTTCTTTGAGCTGTCCACAGGCTGCACTTATATCCATACCTTTTGATTCACGAATGGTACACATCAATTTTTTCTTTAGTAGATACTCTTGAAATCTTTTCATAGAGTTATTTGAAGGTCGTTCATAAGTTGTACCAGGAAATGGATTAAAATAAATCAAGTTTACTTTTGCATCGATTCCATTGAGAAGTTTTACTAGTTTATCAGCAGATTTCATATCATCATTTTTATCTTTTATCACAAGATATTCAAACATAACTTTTTTACGAGTATCAATAGGAAACTCTTTAACTGCATCAATAATCGACTGAATATTATATGCTTTATTCATAGGAATAAGTTCAGAACGAAGTCCATCATCAACAGCATGCAAAGATATCGCTAATTGTACTCCTAGATCAAGTTTCCCAAGTTTTGCTATTTTTGTACTGATACCACTTGTAGAAATTGTTTGTCTTCGTGTAGCAATTGCTAATCCCTCTTTATCTGCAATAATACCTATTGCTTTTACAAGATTGTTAAAATTATCAAGTGGTTCACCCATCCCCATATAAACAATATTTACTGCTTTATTTTCTGCGATATCATTATCTTTTTTAAGATAACTTATTTGTGTCACTATTTCACCTGCACTTAGATTTCGTACAAATCCACCTTTTGCAGTCAAACAAAAAGTACAGCCAACTTTACAGCCAACTTGACTCGAGATACAAAATGTATACTGTTCACTTTTGATGATATTTCCATCTTCATCTGTTTGTTTCTCTTTCATCAAAAGCAGAACAGCTTCTGCCGTTTTTCCATCTCTATACTGAAAAAGATATTTTTTTGTTCCATCTGTACTTTCTTCTATTCGTATGATTTTACAGATATCAATTGGATAATTTTCTGTTAGATTCTCTTTTAAATCTTTTGGAATATTTTTCATATCTTCATATGAAGTGACATATTTTTTGTATATCCAGTTGTAGATCTGTTTTGCTCTAAAACTTGGTTTTATTATCTCTTGCAACTCTTCTAAAGTGTAATCATATATTGTATTTTTCATTAAATATCTTTCATTGTTCCATGTGGAACAATTATTTTTTTCTTTTCTAAATGCTTTATTAATTTATCCATCGCTTCATTGTGATTTGATATAAAGTCTTGATGTGCATTTTGATTTGTTTTATTTGTAACTACAAATATACCTTTGACATCTATCTTAAATTCGTGTGCTATTTTCACCACAGAATAAAATTCCATATTCTCAATAGTTATTTCATAATCAAGAAATTTTTTTCCTAAGCGTTCATTTGTAGTGATATAATTTGAAGAATTAACAATCGAATCATTGATAGTTTTTGAATCAGCAGATTTCAAAATACTATCTATTGGTGTATAGGAGTTATTTTCCAAAAATGAAAGCTCCATATTCGCAGCACTTGAACTTTCAACTATATCAAATATTTCATTTTTCCCATAGCTTCCAGCACTCCCTACAAAAATAATAGAATCAGGCTTATCAGAGATACAAATTTTAGTAAGATTCATGGCACATTCAATAAGTCCTACTCCAATCGGTGTAGCAAATGGAAACGATTCCATTCTACCTGCAGATACAATCATATTACAGTCTTACTGGGATATTGTTTTTTGCGAGATATCTTTTGAGATCCATGATATCAATCTCTTTAAAGTGAAAGATTGAGGCAGCAAGTGCAGCATCAGCTCCGCATAAAAAAGCATCTTTGATATGCTCCATCGTTCCAGCTCCACCAGAAGCAATCACCGGGATATCTACAAGCTTAGAAATTTGACCTGTAATATTTGTCTCAAATCCTGTTTTCATTCCATCTGTATCCATAGAAGTAAGAAGAATCTCTCCAGCACCTCTATCATACACTTCTTTTGCCCAAGCAAGAGCATCAAGTCCTGTATCTTCTCGTCCACCCTTTATAAAAACATGATATGAACCATCAGCAACTCTCTTTACATCAATTGCTACAACAATACATTGGCTCCCAAATCTTTTTGATGCTTGATTGATAAAGTCAGGATTTGAAACTGCACTTGAATTGATACTTACTTTATCACATCCTACATTTAGAAGATTGTAAATATCATCTAATTTCCTGATACCTCCACCAACAGTAAGTGGTATAAAAACTTCTTTTGCAACTTTTTTTACAACATCAACAATAGTTTCACGACCTTCATGAGAAGCTCCAATATCTAAAAATGTTATCTCATCAGCACCTTCGATATTATATCGTTTAGCAACTTCTACAGGATCACCTGCATCTCTTAATCCAACAAAATTAACACCTTTTACAACTCTTCCGTTGTCAACATCCAAGCAAGGGATAATTCTTTTTGCAAAAAAACTCATTATTATTTTCCTAATATTCTATATCCGCTTATTATATCCAATGATATATAAACATTCTTAATAGGAAACAATTTTATCCCTATGCTCATTCTTAGAATTAAGATTAATATTTTTCCTTAACTTAATCTAAGCAAAAATTTGTTAAAATCGTTTTTAATATGACAAATATAAAAGCAAAAAAGAGATTTGGACAAAATTTCTTAAAAGACGATTCAGTACTCATAGAGATCATCCAATCGATGCCCCGTAACGATAATCATATCGTAGAAATTGGGCCTGGATTAGGTGATTTGACAAAGAAACTTGTCAAGTGCAAAGATGTGACAGCCTACGAGGTAGATAGAGATTTATACTCTATATTGCAAAAAGAGTTTCAAAAAGAATTAGAATCTGATAGATTAAATATCATCTTAGGTGATGTTTTAGATAAATGGAATCAAAATAATTCATTATATAGTAGTAAGTACGATATGATCGCTAATTTACCTTACTATATAGCAACAAATATTATATTGAATGCATATAATGATGTCAAATGTGAGCACATCATAGTTATGGTTCAAAAAGAAGTTGCAGACAAGTTTACAGCATCTTGTGGAGATAAAGAATACTCTTCACTTGGTGTCATAACACAGTTAGTTTCAAAAGAGGCAAAAACAATTATAGTTGTTCCTCCTGAAAGTTTTAATCCTCCACCAAAGGTGGACTCTGCTGTGATCTATATCAAAAAAGATTTAGACAAATCAGTAAGTGCTGGATTTAAAAACTTCTTACGAGGTTGTTTTGTGCAGCCAAGAAAAAAACTGATTAAAAATTTATCTGCATTTTATAATAAGAAACTTCTTGTAGATATATTTACAGAATTAAATATATCCGATAACGCAAGACCTCATGAAGTTGATGCCTCTTTGTATAGCCATATTTATACAAAGGTAACAAATAATGGAAGAGAACAAAACACAACCTGCTAATCCGCAAGCAGAAACAATTCAAACGAAACTGGATGCTACAGCAGCAAATAAAGCTGAACCTTTAACAGGAAAAAAAGAAGAGAGTGCAAACACATCTTCAAATACAAATCAAAAAGGTAAAACGGCTCCACAAAAAAGAAAACCACCACTTAGTGGAAATGGTTGGACAAATGACTTGAAAAAAGCATTTGAAACAAATGAGAGAATCCAAAAAGAAAGACTCAATCCTCATAATAAACTTAATCTAAAATCAGAAGCAAGTTTCAAAGTAACACCACTTGGTGGACTAGGTGAAATTGGTGGAAATATGATGGTAATAGAAACTGATACAAGTGCTATTATTATCGATGTAGGGATGAGTTTTCCAGATGATTCAATGCATGGTGTTGATATTTTAATTCCAGATTTTACATATATCAGACAAATTAGAAGTAAAATTACTGCTATTTGTATCACTCATTCACATGAAGATCATATTGGTGCTATGCCATATATTTTCAAAGAGTTACAAGTACCAATCTATGGAACATCATTGCCATTAGAATCAATCGGTGCAAAATTTGATGAACATAAAATGAAACAACATAGAAGTTACTTTAGAGCAGTTCAAAAAAGAAAACCAATTAAAATAGGCGATTTTGAAGTTGAGTGGATGCATATGACTCACTCTATTATAGATTGTTCTTCATTAGCTATTACATCTGAAGCTGGAACTATTATTCATACTGGAGATTTTAAAATAGATCATACACCATATGACGCGTATCCTGCTGATTTACATAGACTTGCTTACTATGGTGAAAAAGGAATTTTAGCACTATTAAGTGATAGTACAAACTCTCATACACCAGGATTCACAAAAAGTGAAAAAACTGTTGGACCTACATTTGATAGAATTTTTGCAAAAGCAAAAGGGCGAATTTTAATGTCTACATTCTCTTCAAATTTACATAGAGTTGCACAGGCAATTGAAAGAGGAATCGAAACAGGTAGAAAAATCTGTGTTATCGGGCGAAGTATGGAGAAAAATCTTGATATCGCTTTGACTTTAGGATATATAAAATTTGGGAAAGAACATTTTATCGATGCACACTCTGTAAATAAATATCTTGATAAAGAAGTTCTTATTGTAACTACTGGATCTCAAGGTGAACCAATGAGTGCATTGTTTAGAATGTCTATTCATGAACACAGACATATTAAGATCAAACCAGAAGATACTATTGTATTATCTTCAAAAGCAATTCCAGGTAATGAAGCAAGTGTTTCTGAAGTGATAAATCAAATACAAAAAGCTGGAGCAACTGTTGCATACCAAAATTATTCAGATATTCATGTTTCTGGACATGGGGCTCAAGAAGAACAAAAATTGATGTTAAGATTATGTAAACCAAAATTTTTCATTCCTATTCATGGTGAATATAACCATGTTATGAGACATATCCAAACGGGTATTGACTGTGGTGTATTAGAGAGAAATACATACATTTTAAGTGATGGTGAACAGATCGAAATCGCACCTAAATTTGTTAAAAAAGTAAAAACTGTAAAAACAGGTAAAACATATATCGACAACCAACGAAACAGAAAAATTGGTGAAGATGTAGTTATTGATAGACAAACTATGGCAAATGAAGGTGTAATCATGATCGTTGCACAAATCTCTGAAAATGAGAGAAAAGTGGAAGGTCCATCAAGAGTAAGTTCATTTGGAATAGTTGATTCAAAACAAGAAAAACATTTTGCTAAAGAGATTGAAGATATCTTGGAAAACTTCTTAGAACATATAAGCCCAGGTATTTTACAAAATACTCGCTCAGTTGAAGAAGAACTTAGAAAAGTAGTACGAAAACATTGTATACGAAAATATAGAAAGTACCCAATGATCGTACCAACTATATTTGTTCAATAGTTTCAATAATTTACCTACAGTGATGCATAAATGCATATCACTTTCGGTTTCAAACCTACAAATGAGAAACTTATCTCATTTGTTTACGGTTTTCATGTTCCACATGGAACACAAAAAAATAAAATAAAAGGAAATAATCATGGGAAATAATGACAATAGAAACGAAGATGAAGGTAAAACAAGACTTAACAAATTCATCTCACACAACAGCAGATTCAGCCGTAGAGAGGCTGATGAACTTATCAAAGCGGGTAAAGTATCAATTGATGGTAAAGTTATCGGAGATTTAGCTACTAAAGTAGGGTTTAAAACGATTGTAAAAGTAAATGGAAGAACTGTAAAGGTAGACTTTACAAGAGCTTCTACAGTGATCATCTACAACAAACTCAAGGGTGAAATCGTTTCAAAAAAAGATCCACAAGGTAGAAAAATCATCTATGATACAATAGGAGCAAAGTTTAGCCACTTTATCCCTATTGGTAGACTTGATTATGCAAGTGAGGGGATGCTTTTGATGACTGACGATCCAAAAATTGCAACTGCTATTATGACTTCTGATCTTGAAAGAGTCTATAAAATCAAAATCGAAGGTGAAGTAAGCAAAGCTATTATTAGTGCTATGGACAATGGAATTACTCTTGATGATGCAACTGCAGGAGCTTGGGATAATACCAAAACTATAAATATGGAATTTCAACCATTTTTAGGATATCAAATACAAACAAGTACACCAAAGTATTCGAAACTCAAAGTTGCTATCTCAGAAGGTAAAAATAGAGAGTTAAGAAGATTTTTTGCTCATTTTGGAGCAAGAGTTGTCGATCTTAAAAGGGTAAGTTTTGGGGGAATAAATCTCAATAACTTGCCATCTGGAAAAGTGCGATATCTTGAACGAGAAGAATATGATAACTTAAGAGTTTTTATGAAAGATCAAAATAAAGTAAATAGAAAGAAAAATAAAGAAGATGCTTACGAAGATGAGTACTAATCTCGCAAACATCTTACGACCTTCTACTCTCGAAGAGTTTATAGGTCAATCTCATATAATATCACCAAACAAAGCATTACGACAATTAATTTTAAAAAAAGAGATTCCACATCTCTTTTTTTATGGACCACCAGGAACTGGCAAAACTACTCTAGCTAAAATCATATCCAAAAATAGCGGCTATGATTTTTACAATATGAATGCAACGAGTTTAAAAATAGAACAGCTACGAGAGATATTTAAACGATATGATGCAGCATTGATCAAACCACTTATTTTCATCGATGAAGTACACCGTTTAAGCAAAACCCAACAAGAAGTACTCTTACCTATCATGGAAAACTACGATGCGATAATCATCGGTGCAAGTACAGAAAATCCATATTTTTCGCTGACAAATGGTATTCGATCACGAAGTTTTATCTATGAGTTTAAAACTCTTACAACTACTGAGCTTCAAACACTTCTAGATAAAGCACTTCTAAAACTTGATATCACTATAGATAAAGATGCAGTAGATTATCTCATCGTAAGTAGTAGTGGAGATGGAAGAGCATTACTCAATCTTCTTGATTTTGCCTCAAAACTAGAAACAAATATCTCTTTATCTACGCTCAAAGAGTTACGAATGACGAGTATGGGAGATGGTGTAAGTTCATCACAAAGTCACTACGATATCACAAGTGCTTTGATCAAATCACTTCGAGGAAGTGATGTAGATGCTGCATTATATTATCTTGCTCGCTTGATCGATGGAGGAGAAAGTGTTGACTTTATTTCTCGAAGACTTGTCATATTTGCTAGTGAAGATGTAGGAAATGCAAATCCTCATGCTCTCAATCTTGCACATAGTACAATGCAAAGCTGTAATAAAATAGGCTTTCCAGAATCACGCATCATCCTTGGACAATGTGTGATATATCTAGCATCCTGTCCTAAATCAAACAGTGCATACAATGGAATCAATCAGGCACTTTCCTATGTACAAAATGAGGAAACACTCAATATCCCTAAACATCTACAAGATTCACATATAGGATATAAATACCCACATGATTTTGGAGGTTATGTAGAACAACAATATTTAGAAAAAGATTTAAAATTTTACCAAAGTAAAAAAATTGGTTATGAAAAGACACTTGACGATTGGTTATCTAAAATTAAAATATGATATAATTACAAACAAAATGGAGATATAAATGCAACACCTTATTACAACTGAAGACTTTTCAAATGAAGAAATACTCAAACTTTTTAACGATGTAAAACTATTTACAGACATGCAATCAAATGACCTTTTAAAAGGGAAAATTATCATCACACTCTTTTTTGAAAACTCTACACGAACTCGAAGTAGTTTTGAAATTGCAGCAAAAAGAATGGGAGCTGAAGTAATTAATTTAGAAGTACAAACAAGCTCAACAAAAAAAGGTGAAACAGTAAATGATACGATAACAAATATAGCAGCTATGAAACCTGATGCTATTATCATCAGACACACGGACTCAGGTTTACCTGCTAGTTTGATGAAATATATCGACTGTCCTATTATCAATGCTGGTGACGGAAGAAATGCACATCCAACACAAGCTCTTTTAGATCTTTACACAATTATGGATAACTATAATTATGATGTAAAAAATAAAAATATTGCTATTGTTGGAGATATATTAAATTCAAGAGTAGCATCATCAAATTTAGAACTATTACCGCGATTTGGAATCAATCCAATTTTAGTAGCTCCAGAAGAATTTCATGTCGTATCAGATTTTAAAACAGTATTGGATATAAATGATGTGATAGATGATCTAGATATCATCATGAGTTTACGAGTACAGCATGAAAGACACAACTTCTCAAGAACAGAAGAAGAACTAGAAGAGAGTACACAACGATACGCTAAAAATTATTGTATCACTCAAGAAATTATTCAAGATAGAGATCTATTGATTTTACATCCAGGTCCTGTAAATAGAAATATTGATATCAGTGATGAAGTACTCGAAGATCCTCGATCTAAAGTTTTAGAGCAAGTAAGAAATGGTGTCGCTATACGAATGGCTTGTCTTAAAAAACTTATTCTTAGACAATAATAGAATACAACCTTTGACTTTAAAACAACAGCTCAATTTTTATGGTGAAAAAAAAGAACCTTTTTTTTTCATCATAAATTATGACACTACACAATTTGAAGTTATACCACTAAAAAAACTTCCAAAAAATATACGGTTTCAAATATCAGAAAAAATAACTACTAAAAAACATAACCACTCACTAAAAAAAATAGAAAGTGATTTTCAAGAGTATAAAAATAAATTTATTCAACTTCAAAAAGAGATAAAAGATGGAAACACTTATCTTGCAAATTTGACCACAACAACACAAATAAAATCAGATTTATCATTAGTAGAGATTTATGATATCGCAAATGCAAAGTTTAAACTCAACTATAAAAATAAATTTATTTGTTTTTCCCCTGAGAAATTTTGCACCATTAAAAATGATACTATTTTTACATACCCGATGAAAGGTACAATAGATGCAAATGTACCAAATGCAAAAAGTATTATTATTGAGGATGAAAAAGAATTAGCAGAACATACTATGATCGTAGATCTGCTTAGAAATGATCTCTCAATCATCTGTAAAAAAGTTACAGTCGAAAAATTTCGATATATAGATACCATAAATGCAGGTGATAAAAAACTTCTACAGGTAAGCTCAAAAATATCTGGAAAACTAGAAAAAAATTGGGAATCTAACATCGGAGATATAATCACCTCAATATTGCCAGCAGGGAGCATCACAGGCACACCAAAACGAAAAACTGTACAGATACTTGAAAGTATAGAAGAATACGAAAGAGGGTATTTTACAGGAGTTTTTGGAGTATATGATGGAGTTACTTTACAAAGTGCTGTAATGATACGCTTTATAGAAAAAGATGAAGATGGAAATTTGATCTATAAAAGTGGTGGAGGGATCACATGTGATAGTGATCTACACAAAGAGTACCAAGAGATGTGCGATAAAGTATACATACCATAAGGAGATGATTTGAACTATTTTGAAACTATAAAATGTGATGATATGGAGGTGTATAATCTCGAATATCACCAAAAAAGAATATCAAGAACTATTGCAAAAAATATCACCCTTTTGGATTATATTTATCCTGCTAGTAGTGATCTTTTAAAATGTAAAGTTACCTATAATGATGATGAGATAATTGATGTCTCATTTAGTTCTTATAAAAAAAGAACAATTAAAAAACTCAAACTGATTTATGCTGATAGCATAGAGTATGGATTTAAATATGAAAATAGAAAACAGTTAGAATCATTATATAACCAAAGAGAAAAAGCAGATGATATCATCATCATAAAAAACGGTCTTATCACAGATACAACTATCGCCAACATAGCTATTTATTTAGATGACAGATGGATCACACCAAAAACTCCGCTTTTGCTTGGTACGACACGGCAAAGATATATTGACAATGGTACTCTAAAAGAGGAAAATATTAGTGTTTCACAGCTTCAAAAAGCAAAAAAAATAGCACTTTTAAATGCTATGATTGATTTTGATATTATTGATGATTTTGAGATATTACTTTAGATCATCAATAACAGGAATAAGGATTTGATTGAACTTGTAACTATCATATGATAAAAGATCGCTATCTGTACAAAAGAATTTTACTCTTCTTTTTTTGAACATTTCTGGTTTTAATGGTAAAATTTGTAATAAATTGTGCTCTTGGCTCAATCTTTTAATAGGATTAACTTTTTCTGATACTACTGTAATATTTTGATTAAAAATCTTTGATAAGTTATTAAGATGTGACATAAGCTTATCTCTTTTCGAATCACCTATAGGATCCATATCAAAAACTTTTGGTGTAATTTTTAACTGACTTGAAATATCAAAAAGTATCGGTGCAATTTGTTCATAAAGTCTGTTATCATTGAGTAATACCAGTGAACTTTTGAGTGAAGCGATATTTTCATTTCCGATTTTAAATATAGGAACTTTTAATGCTAAAATATCCGTTACGATATTCTTTTGTTTTAATAAACTATTTGTTAAAATAATCATCCCCATATCAAATTTATATTTATCTTCTTTGATGATTTTTCTCATCCCTTTATTATGGTAATCATTTGAAATAATAAGATTTTTTACACCACAAAATGCATCTTTTATTTTATTAATCATATCTACATTACTGTGTCGTGTGATTTTAGCTACTAAATTAACATTTTTTATTCGTTTATGCAAAATTTTAACATCTTTAATAGCATTTAAAATTTCATTTTCACTTTGTATAGACATATCAATATAAAGATATAAATTATGACCAAAAGGAAGTGGAAATTGTTCACTTGTTTTTGCAATCGCGTTATACACTTGAAGTAATACTTCAGGTTTCCCAATGATCACAATATTGTCATTTGGATTAATAATCAAAGATGCTTTTACCGTCAAAAGTTGTTGATTTCTATACAGTGCAACAATACGCCAATCTTTTTGAGCAATACTTCCAATATATCTGTACGCATAAGTACTTCCAAATGGAACTTTTATCTCCATTATTTCACCTTGGCGAAGACCGATATTTTGAGCAAATACAGGAATATTTGGCAAAAGTTCAACTAACCCATTTGCTATGATATCTTGTCCACGATAGTATTGAATAGATTCATCATCAACTTGAATTTTCCAATTATCATATACATTTATAAAGAGGTCTTTATGTTTTAATCGGATATTTTCAATCACACATAAAGTATCTTCTTTTGTAGACAATACAATTAAAGCATCTTGATACAACACTTTATTGAGTAAAAAAGAGAGTTTAGAATAACTCGTCGGATCAAATTTGTAAAGTGTAAAATTTGAAGGAATATTTTCCTCAAGTACACGATCATCAGTGTATACAATATCATATTGATTAAAATTATTATTTAAATCAATCATTCTTTTTAATAGATGTTTAGCAATCTTCCCATCTAATATTACGAGTACATTTTTCATTGGGTTATTATAGCAAATTTATGGTAAAATGTGTCAATTATAAGGATATCAATGGAAACTGAAGTTAGAAAACTCCCTAAAAAAACTGTCATCATTTTGATTACATTATCCATATTAGGAATTATATGGTATTTACTCGTAGCAAATGGACAAGCTCATAAAGTAACCGAAATTCTGCATCAGTTAGGATATGATAAGGTTCAAGATGTAAAAGTCTATGCAAATCATCAGTTTATTAGAGATGATATCAATGTAAAAGGGTTTAAATATACAATTAGTTTTACAAATCTTACAACAAATGAAACTTGTAAAGGTTTTGTTTTAAAAGATTTTAAAAGAAATGTAGAAAAAGACCTCGTATGTACAAAAATAAAATAGGATTCAAATAATATGAACTTAAAAGAAGAGATAAATTATTCAATATGGTGTGACTTTATTGAAAGAGAATTTTTAGAAGATGGTTTTCAAACACTTATTCAAGATGAGATAATTCATGGAGCTACTAGTAATCCAGCTATATTTGAACAATCGATCACATCATCAGAAGCATATAAACAACAAATGACAATGCTTCAAGCAAATGAACCAAAAAAAATCTATGAAGAGTTAGCTATATCTGATATCAAAAGAGCAGCACAATTACTCAAACCACTCAATGAGCAAGATGCAAATGATGGATTTATATCTTTAGAAGTAGATCCAACATTATGTGATGATGCAGAATCAACTGTAGAAGAGGGTGTTAGACTTCATAAACAAATTGGATACAATAATCTGATGATAAAAGTACCAGCAACAGAAGCTGGATATGAAGCTATGGAAATACTAACCTCAATGGGTATCAATGTAAATGCAACGCTTATCTTCTCAAAAGAGCAAGCAATAAAATCTGCAGAAGCTCTTAACCTTGGGATAACAAAAAGTGGTAAAGATACTAAAGCAGTAATTTCTATATTTGTTAGTAGATTTGATAGAGCACTTCAAGATGTTATGAAAAATAAAGATCTTGACTTTACAAAAGTTGGTATTATGAATGCTATAAAATGTTATCACGAGATAGAAAAATTTGAAAACTACAACATCAGAACACTTTTTGCAAGTACAGGTGTCAAAGGTAATGAACTTGATCCTAGCTATTATATTGATAACTTAATTTATGAAAATACTATCAATACAGCACCATTAAACACAATAAATGCTTGGATAGAAAATGGAAGTAAAGAGCCTTCTAAAATAATCACAGAAGATGAGTGTGATAAATATTTTGAAATATTACAGAAGAAAAATATCGATATCGATAAAGTTGCAAAACAATTGCTTGAAGATGGATTAAATTCTTTTAAAGATTCATTTCAAGAATTATTACAAAAAGTTAAAATATAAAAAAAGGACACAATTATGAGTACAATTTGGACACCAAATAGCTGGAGAGATTTTCCAATTAAACAACAACCTATTTATGAAGATTTAAAAAAAGTTAAAAAAGTTGAAAAAGAGTTATCTTCATATCCACCTTTAATATTTGCAGAGGAAGCTCGACAATTAAAAGCACAACTTGCAGATGTAGCCAATGGAAAAGCATTTTTACTTCAAGGTGGAGATTGTGCTGAAAGTTTTAAAGCATTTAATGCAAACAACATCAAGTCACTTTTTCAAGTGATGATGCAGATGGCTGTCGTGATGACATTTAGTGGTGGAAAACCTGTCGTAAAAGTAGGACGAATAGCAGGTCAATTTGCAAAACCTCGAAGTAGTGATTTTGAAACTATTGATGGGATAGAATATCCAAGCTATAGAGGTGATATCGTAAATGATATCGCGGCAGATATGAAATCAAGAATACCAAATCCTAAAAAACTTTTAAAAGCATACAATCAAAGTGCAGCAACACTCAATCTTTTACGAGCATTTGCACGAGGTGGTATGGCAGATTTAAATAAAGTACATTCTTGGAATCTAAACTATATGAAAGATCATACTTTAGGTGAAAAATATGAAGAGTTAGCATCAAAAATAAGTGAAAGTTTAAAATTTATGGAAGCATGTGGAATCAATGCAGGTAATACTCCTACATTACACCAAACAACTCTTTTTACTTCTCACGAAGCACTTCTTTTAAACTACGAAGAAGCGCTAACTAGAAAAGATAGCCTTACAGGTGATTGGTATGACTGTAGTGCTCATATGCTTTGGATAGGTGATAGAACACGAGCTTTAGATGAAGCACATATGGAATACTTTAGAGGGATTAAAAACCCAATAGGTTGTAAAGTAGGACCTAGTATGAAAGAGGATGAACTTATCAAACTCATAGATGCTTTAAATCCAGAAAATGAAGCTGGAAGATTAAATCTTATTGTTCGAATGGGTGCAGATAAAATAGCTGATCATTTTCCAAAACTTCTTAAAAAAGTGGAATTTGAGGGTAAAAAAGTAGTATGGTCAAGTGATCCAATGCACGGAAATGTTGAAAAAGCTGATAACGGTTATAAAACAAGAGATTTCGATAATATTTTAGGTGAAGTAAAACAATTTTTCCAAATCCATAAAGCACAAGGATCTGTCGCTGGTGGAATTCACTTAGAGATGACAGGACAAGATGTAACTGAATGTACAGGAAGTCAAAGCAGTAAAGTAACTACAAAAGATTTAACAAGTAGATATCACACACAATGTGATCCAAGACTAAATGCTGACCAATCTTTAGAGTTAGCATTTATGATTGCTGAGACTATGAAAGAAGCGTAAGATACTATTTATAGTATCTTACTTTCCATAAAAAAAGGTTACCATATTTGGTAACCTTTTTTTTATAAATAGTTAAAGACTAAACATCTAAATGTTCAACATCTTTAGCATGATCTTCTATATATTTTCTTCTAGGTTCTACTTCATCACCCATAAACAATGTAAATGTTTCACTAGCAACTTCAGCATCATCTACTGTTACTTTTAAAAGTCTTCTATTTTCAGGTGTCATCGTTGTTTCCCAAAGTTGTTCAGGATTCATCTCCCCTAGACCTTTATATCGTTGAATATACGCACCTTTTTTAGCACTTTCTTCAATCTCTTCAAGGTATTCAATCATATCTCTACCTTCAAAAATCGCAGTATCTCTATCCAAAATCTTTTTATATAAAAATGTAGCTTCAGCAAAATATGGACTAGAAAATAACTCATCATCGATAATAAGTTCTTCTAAACCTTCATTTGTTTGTACAAAAAGATGAATAGACTCATCATCTACTGTTTTACTTAAAATATTATATCCATTTGAAGTAAGGTATTTTTCAATCTCAACATACAATTTATCATTATCAAGACCAACCAAAGAATCATTTTCGATAATATGCTTAATAACATCAACTAATGAATATCTTTTTTCAAGATTTTCAAGCATTCCTCTATACGCTGAAACTATTTTAAACATATCAAATAGATCATTAAATCCCATATTTTCAAATGTAAAGTTTCCTAAACCATTTTCAATCAAGAAGTTACTCAAAGCATTGTTATCTTTTAAATAAGTCTCGTTTTTACCTTTTCTATAAAGATACAGTGGAGGCTGAGCAATATATAAATATCCTTTATCAATAATAGGTCGTAAAAATCGAAAGAAAAATGTCAAAAGTAATGTTTGAATATGGCTACCATCGACATCGGCATCCGTCATGATGATAACTTTATGGTACCGTACTTTTTCTTCATTAAAATCTTCACCAATACCACAACCCATTGCTGTAATCATATTTTTAATCTCTTCTGATTTTAAAATTTTATCTAGTCGAGCTTTTTCAACATTTAAAATCTTCCCTTTAAGTGGTAAAATAGCTTGATATACTCTATCTCTACCTTGTTTTGCAGATCCACCAGCCGAGTCCCCTTCCACAAGATAAAGCTCTGCAATTGCAGGGTCTTTAGTTTGACAGTTAGCCAATTTTCCAGGAAGAGTTCCTACAGACATATTATCAGTTTTTCTCGTAAGTTCTCTAGCTTTTTTCGCTGCTTCTCTACCACGAGCAGCCATCAGTGATTTTTCCATCACAAGTTTTGCTTGCACTGGATTTTCTTCAAAATATTTATTTAGTGCTTCATAAGTGAGTTTTTGACAAATAGGTTTTACATAAGAACTTCCTAGTTTACCTT
This sequence comes from Arcobacteraceae bacterium, assembly GCA_049650525.1. Taxonomy (GTDB): domain Bacteria; phylum Campylobacterota; class Campylobacteria; order Campylobacterales; family Arcobacteraceae; genus JAIOSF01. The sequence continues at coordinate 27,739 of JBASAI010000028.1, read as the reverse complement.
TTGTTTGTCCCTCAAATTGTGGTTCAGGAACTCTTACACTTACAACTGAAACTAAACCTTCTCGTACATCATTTCCATCAAGTTTTGCATCTTTATCTCGTGCATTTGCATTTTCTTTTAAATACTTTCTGATACTTCGAGTAAGCCCATCTTTAAAACCAGCTTCATGTGTACCACCATCCATTGTATTGATGTTATTTACAAATGATTTTGTATTACCTACATAAGTATCATTGTACATCAATGCAATATCAACTTCAACACCTTCTTCTTTTGCACTAAAAGAAAGAGCTTCCGTGATCGCTTTTGATTTATTTGTATCTTCAACAAACTGTTTCAGTCCACCCTCAAAATGATACACTTCTTTTCTATTTGTTCTTTTATCTTCTAAATTAATAGTAATAAATGAATTTAAATAGGCAACTTCTCTAAATCTCTTAGAAAGTATTTCAAATGAATATTCTGAAACCTCAAATATAGAATCATCGGCTAAAAACTCAATAGTAGTTCCAGTTTTTTTAGTAGTTCCAATAACCTCTAAAGGTTTTTCATATTTTCCCTTAGAAAATTCTTGATAATGAATTTCTCCAGCTCTATAAATCGTCATTTTAAGTTGACTTGAAAGTGCATTTACAACAGATACACCAACACCATGCAATCCACCAGAAACTTGATAAGTATCCTTATCAAACTTTCCACCAGCATGTAAAACAGTAAGTGCAACTGTAGCAGCAGATATTTTTTCACCTTCGTGCATTCCTGTAGGAATACCTCTAGCGTTATCAGATACAATTATTCCATTTTCTTTCGTAATAGTTACATTAATAGTATCACAAAAACCGGCCATCGCCTCATCAATAGAGTTATCAACAACTTCATAAACCATATGATGAAGACCATTCATATTGGTATCACCAATATACATCCCTGGTCTTTTTCTTACAGCCTCAAGTCCCTTAAGAACCTTAATATTACTAGCTCCATATTCTGTTTGTTCAATTTCTGTGCTCATATAATTTATCCTTACTTATCTAATACTATTGGCATTATGATTGTTATAAAATTACTATCTTCTAAATAAAATGGTAGATTTGATTCATTATAACCTATTTGAATGTTTTCATTTGCAGTACTACTTAAAAAATCTAAAATATATTTACTATTCACTGCAATATAAAAAGAATCTTCTATAGCTAAATTTACATCAATTTGTGTTTTTGATTCACTATCATCATCTAGTGACTCAAAAATAATACTATCTTGATTAAAAGTAATTTTTATTTTTGATTCTATTGAAGTAACTAATTTTATCGATTCTATTAAAAGAGCTTTAGATAAAGGAAAGTTATATTTTAAACTTTTTGGAATAATTCTTTCATAATCAGGAAATTTACCATTAATCAATTTTGTAAAAAAAGTATAATTATTATTTGCAACTACAAGATATGTATCATCATATTTTATGGTTGCTTCATCCAAAAACAATTTTTGTATTTCAATAATAGCTTTTTTAGGAATTATGATTTGAGATTCTTCATTTGAAATATTTTCTAGATGTGATACTGCTAATCTTCTAGTATCAGTAGCAACAAAATTTATTTTTTGTGATTTGATATCTATAAGTGCACCGTTTAACTCAAATTTTGGATTATTGTTATCTATTGATGGTGTTATTTTTTTTATACTTTTTATAAGATTAATTGTATTGATATTTAAAGATTTTAAATTATCAAGTTTTATAAAATCTGGATATTCATTTGCATTGTACATTGGTAATTTAAAATTTGATCTTTTTTGTTTTATATTTAAATTATTATCCATTACTTCAAAAATAATATCATCATCTTTTAATCTTCGAATGATATTTAATAAATTACTACCATTAACAGTTGATTTACCATCAATTATATCAGTAATATCAGCTACCTTTGCTTCACAACCCATCTCGTAATCTGTTGATTTGATGATTAAATTGGCATTTAATACTTCCATATAAATATGAGATGTGATTGCACTAGAATCTTTTTTATTTAAAAATGGTTGCATTGATGAAACAATATTTTCAATGATGTTTTTAGATATCGTAAATTTCATTTTTTTCCTTTTTGCTATTATTTATATTTAATAAATAAGTAGTAGTAATAGTAGTCGGTGTGAATAGATGAAAACAATCTGTAAAGTCAATATTTAAAACAGATTGATTGTTTTAAAATTTACATTTTTGTTCACATCTATTCACATCAAGTGATATTTCTTATTACTAAAAATCCTTATTTATAATTTTGTTTTTCAAGTTTTCAAGCTTTAATCGAAAGTTTTCATCTTTTTCAATAAGTTCATTTGCTTTTGATATATTTTTAGAAACACTTGAGTGATCTTTCATCCCTAAAAACTTTGCAATATCAGGCATAGAGTTGTGTGTAAGCTCTCGTGCGAGATAGATTACAGTTCTTCTTGCATCAACTACATTTTTTGTTCTTTTAGATGATTTAAGATCAGATGGCTTTATATTGAGTTCTGTTGAAACTACTTCGATAATATCTACGAGTTTAATATTTTCTTTTGTTTCTTTTATCTGATCTTTTAAAACTCTTTGCACAAGCTCTATATTGATATCTACACCTAATAAACTCGCATTTGCATTGATCTGTATAAGTACACCTTCTATCTCTCTTACAGAGTTTCCTAAATTTGTTGCTATATAATGTACTATGTCTTTTGTGAGTTCTATACCATTGAGCTCACTTTTTTTCTCGATAATTAAAATTTTTGTTTCAAGCTCTGGCAGATTTATATGTGCTTTTAAACCATGCTCAAATCTACTTTTGATACGATCTTCAAGTCCAGCTATTTGTGAAGGAAGTCTATCACTTGTAAGTACGATTTGTTTATTTGCATTTTTAAGTTCATTGAATGTGTGAAAAAACTCTTCTTGAGTTGTTTCTTTTCCTGTTAAAAACTGTACATCATCGATCAGTAAAAGGTCACATTTTCTATATTTTGATTTAAAATATTCTAAATTTTTATTTTTCATTGAAAATAAAAAATCGTTCATAAACTGCTCGATTGTTACATAGATCACATTTTTATCTTTTTCAACAGCGTCATTTCCTATAGCTTGTAAAAGATGTGTTTTTCCTAATCCTGTTCCACCATAGATAAACAATGGATTGTATTGAGTTCCTGGTTTGTCGGCTACTGCTTTACTTGAATTATAAGCCATTTCATTTGATTTTCCTACGATAAAAGAATCAAATGTAAATGATTGATTTAAAATTGTGCTATCAGAGTTTGAGCTTGTTTGTTGTTCATTTATAATAGCTTTTTTTGTTCTTCTTCTTTCACCTGCTATGATGATTTCGATAGATGGTTTGATATTTGTTTCTTTTTCTAGTATCTCTTGAATAATATCTGTATATTTTGTTTTAATGAAGCTTGCTATATGTTTATTGTGAACTTCAAAAACAGCGAGTTCGTCACTTGAACTTGTTTTTTTATAAATAAGTTGCTTTAAGACATTATCAAAGTCATTTTTTGATACTTCACTCTCTAATGCCGATAAAATCTCTTTTGTTGTCAACTTTATTTTTCCTAATTTTTTTCTTAATATATATTATTATACCTAAAATATGCTAAGATTGTCAAAATTAACGAATCATATGTGAATAAACAATGAATATGATGTGAAAAGGTGTGAATTAATTGAAAATCTTAGGTATAGATCCTGGTACAATCAACTGTGGTTACGCTATTGTTGAGAATGTGACGAATGTGAAAAGTTCAAGAAAGCCAAAATTAGTTGAAGCTGGATTAATCAAAATGAAAAGTAGAGTTTTACAAGAACAAATTTTAGAATTGGTTGAAGGGATAGACCTTATTTTAAAAGCTCACAAGATTGATGAAGTGGCTATCGAAGATATGTTTTTTGCATTCAATCCAAAATCAGTAATAAAGCTAGCACAGTTTAGAGGAGCTTTGAGTTTGAAGATATTACTAGAAATTGGTAATTTTAGTGAATATACGCCATTACAAGTAAAAAAAGCAGTCACAGGCAATGGTAAGTCTTCTAAAGAGCAAGTTTCCTTTATGGTGAAAAAACTTTTAGGAATAAAACAAGAGATAAAGCCACTTGATATTACAGATGCTATTGCCGTTGCATTGACACATTTTCAAAGAGTGACACTTTTGAAAAAATAAAAAAGGGTAGAAATATTATTTCTACCCTTTTTATTTAGTATGTTTTCAGTGATATAAAATCTCTAAGAACAGTGACCACCACCACAACAAGAATCACCGCTTTGTTTTTTAGCTTCTTCTTTGGCAGCTTTATGTGCTTGACCTTCTGTACTACAGGCACTTACACCTGCTGGCATATTTGGTTGGATTGATTTGTTGCTTATGCTACCATTTTCGTTTGATTTAACGATATTTTCCCATAACATTTCGGCTGCTTTAAGATATCTTTTCCCACTTGCACTATCTGGATAAAAATAAACGACAGGTTTTCCTTCATCTCCCCCAACTCTAATCGTAGGCTCAATAGGAATATGTGCGATTACTTGTGTGTTATATTCTTTGGCAAGCTCATCACAAGTACCTTTTCCGAAAATATCACTTTCAGTATCACAATTTGGGCAGATAAATCCAGACATATTTTCTACGATTCCAGCAACTGGAATATGAAGTTTTGCAAACATATCTAAAGATCTTCTACTATCATCAAGTGCCACATGCTGTGGTGTTGTTACATTGATACCAGCTGCAACTGGAACTGATTGAGCTAAAGTTAGCTGTGCATCACCAGTTCCTGGTGGCATATCTATAACTAGTACATCCAGCTCACCCCAAGCGATATCTTTGAGAAGTTGTGTAATAGCTTTCATAACCATCGCACCTCTCCACATCAAAGCTTGACCTTGATCGATAAGACTTCCCATAGACATCATTTCGATTCCATAGACATTAAATGGTATTACTTTATTTCCTACAGTTTCAGGTTTTTCATTTTCCATTCCAACCATACGAGGGATATTTGGTCCATAGATATCAGCATCGAGTAAACCTACTTTTTTCCCTTGCATAGCAAGAGCAACTGCTAAGTTTACTGATGTCGTTGATTTTCCAACTCCACCTTTACCAGAACTTACCATTACGAAGTTTTTTACTTGTGGTGCGATATTTTTTCCACTTTGTGAATTACTTTGTTGTTTTGGTGCAGCTGGTTTGGTTACTATTACATTTATTGTATTTAAACCTAAATTTTTGAGCTCTTTTGTGATATCATTTTTTATAGTACTTTCCACTTCTGGAGCAGTTGATGTGATATCTACTGTTACTGTTACATCATTTCCATTTAAATCTACATCTTTTACAAATCCAAAATCAACAATCGACTTGCTAAATCCTGGATAAATAACAGATTTTAATTTTTCATTAATATCAGTAATATTTGCCATTGGCTTCCTTTTTCGTTTTTTATAATCGTATAGTATTTAAATAAGATAAATTTACTCTTATTTAATAAAACTACCTTTTGAAGTAAGAGTGTTATAATAAGAATTAAAAAAAGGGAAGATGATTATCATCTTCCCTTTTTTATTATATAGTTCTAATTGATACTATAGTTTATCTTCGTGTGTAGCTAAATATTCAGCAACACCTTCAGTTGTATCTTTCATACCATCATCACCTTTTACCCAACCAGCTGGACAAACTTCACCAAACTCGTTTGTAAATAACATTGTATCTACCATTCTGATCATCTCATCGATGTTTCTTCCAAGTGGTAAGTCATTGATTACTGCATGTCTGATTGTACCATCAGCATCAATTAAAAATGATCCTCTAAGTGCAACTCCACCATCAAGAAGTACATCATATGCTCTTGAAATATCTTTTGTTAAGTCTGCTACTAAAGGCATTTTAACTCGTCCGATACCACCTTGGTTTACTGGAGTTTCTCTCCAAGCAAAGTGAGAAAATTGTGAATCAACAGAAACACCGATAACATTTACTCCTCTTTCTTTGAAATCTTCAACTCTTTTCGAGAATGCAATGATTTCTGAAGGACAAACAAAAGTAAAGTCTAATGGATAAAAGAAAAGTACTGTACCTTTTTCACCATAGTTTTCTGATAATTTAAAATCTTCAACGATTTGACCGTCTGCTAATACAGCTGTAGCTGTAAAGTCTGGAGCTTGTTTTGTTACTAACATTTATAATTCCTTGTTTATTTTTAAGATATAGAATTTTAACATAAATATCTAAATTTTTCAAAATAATAATAAATAAATCTTATATTTTAAGTTTGAGTTAATAGTAAATATTATTTATTAATAATTATTATTACTTATATAAAATTAATTAATGTTATATTAATTCCTTAATGAATTTTTTATATCTTTTTTCATTTTTACACTGGATTAAAAGCATATCATTTTCATTTAATATAGTTGATCCTGTTGGTTTTGAGTATTCGTTGTTATGGTGAATCAATAAAATTAAGAATTCTTTTGGCAACTCAAGCTCAACAATACTTTTACCGATAACTGGCGAATCTTTTTCAATATAAAATTGTTTAAGTGTATTGACAATAAGTGGAGAAACCAAAACAGGTTCTAGTTTTGGTTTTATAGATCGTACTTTTAACCACTTTGCCATAAAAGGTAAAGATGTTCCTTGTATTAATATCGAAGCTAAAACGATAAAAAATACCGTATTAAAAATCAACGCCGAATGTTCATAATCCACCAAAAATGGATAGGTAGCCAGTACAATAGGAACAGCCCCTCTTAATCCTACCCAGGAGATAAAAAGCTTCTCTTTGACACCAAATTTACTCAAAGCCATACTTATAAATACACCAATAGGACGAGCAACAAACATCAACCATAATGCAATAGCCAATGCATGCCATGCGATATCAGGAAGCTGCGATGGATATACCAATAATCCCAAAGCTAAAAAGACCGAAATTTGCATGATCCATGACATACCATCATGAAATCCTACAAGGTTTTTTTTGTGTACAAACTCTTTTGTATTGGCAACTATTCCTGCTAAATACACTGCCAAAAATCCATTTCCATCGAGTATAGATACAAGAGCAAATAAAAGTAAAATCCAACCGATTGTAAATACAGGATATAAGCCATAAAAACTCAAATGGATACGATTGAGTATTTGAGGAAGGACGATACCAAAAGCATATCCAAATACTCCACCGATGAAAAACTGTAAGAAAAACTTAAATATCCATTCTGTTACGGAGGATTCATTTGGAAATAATATGATTTGTAACACTGCTACTGTTAAAAAAATAGCCATTGGGTCGTTGCTTCCTGATTCTAGTTCGAGAAGTGGTCCTAGTCGTTTTTTAAGGTTGATTCCTTTTGCTCTTAAAATCGCAAAAACAGCAGCGGCATCAGTAGATGAGATAATAGCACCTATAAGCAATGCTTCTAAAAAGCTAAAATCAAATATAAACCAAACACCTACAGCTACAACAAAAGCAGTTAAAAAAACTCCAAGAGTTGCTAATACTAACCCTTGATTTAAAATAGGTTTGATAGCTTTCCATGAGGTATCAAGTCCCCCTGCAAATAAGATAAATATAAGCGCAAGTGTTCCTATATGTTGAGCGAGTTCTACATTATCAAAATGTATTCCTCCTATTCCATCAGAACCAGCGAGCATACCAAGTCCCAAAAAAATAAAAAGAGAAGGTATACCAAAAGTGGTCGAGAGCTTACTCGCTATTACACTTAAAAGAAGTAAAAAGGCACTTATGAGTAAGTAAAGTTCAATTGTTTCCATAATAATCCATAGTTTTTAATTTAATTATAATGATTATATCTTAAAACAATAAAGCTAAAATCGTAAGTGTTGAGAAATTAAATTATTTTTAATAATAAAATAATAACTTAATTTTTTTTTAATTAGAAAATATAAAGGATAATTATTATCTACTAATAATCATATTGTGTGTACTATTCGAGAATGAAAAATTATACAACACTACTAAGAGAATACAATTTAAAAGCGACACCACAAAGATTGGTGATCATCGAATCAATTGATCGATTTGGACATATAAATATCGACACACTTTATGAAGAAGTAAAAAGTAAATTTAGCTCTATCTCACTTGCAACAATATACAAAAACATCAACTCAATGATAAGTAATCTTCTACTTCTAGAAGTAAAAATACCAAATCAAAAATCAGTATATGAGATGGTAAAAGAGCAGCATTCACATCTTGTGTGTAACAAATGTGGAAAAGTTGTCGATATCAAGATAGATACGACACGAATATCAGAATCTATTTCAAATGATTACAAATTTAATATCGAAAAAAGTGATGTTATTTTTTCTGGTTGTTGTCAAGAGTGTAATTTAGACTAGCTTTAATAACACTAAGCATTTTTTTGATATACTTGGAGCATGATAGTATATGGAAAACAAATAGTATTTTACATTTTGGAAAAACATCCAAAAATGATAAAACAAATCTTTCTTGCAAAAGAGATAGATAAGAAACTTTTCAATAAGTTTATGGATGTTGGTGCGAAGATAGTTCGTCCTGACAATATGAAAGCGCAAGCATTAGCAAAAGGTGGAAACCATCAAGGTTTTTTACTTGATATTGATGAGCTTGAATTTGCACATATGAAAGAGGTCAAAAAAAGCGATTTTATCGTTGTTTTAGATGGCTTAAGTGACACTGGAAATATCGGCGCCATTGTGCGAAGCTGTTATGCTATGGGCGTTGATGCTGTCGTGATCTGTGGTCACAAAAACTTTTATGCTGCTCCAATTGTTCGTACGAGTAGTGGGGCTATGCTTGATATGCCAATTGCTATTTCATATAGTAGTTATGATCTTGCAAATGAGCTCAAACAAGTAGGATTTTCTCTTATTGGTGCTGATATGGAAGGGTATGAAGTAAAAGATATCCAAAGAGAAAAAAACCAAAAAACAGCTTTGTTTTTAGGAAGTGAATCAGAAGGTCTCTCAAATAAACTTAAAAAGAAACTTGACTTAAAAGTTTCTATTGGGATGCAAAATGATTTTGATAGTTTAAATGTATCAGTTGCTGCTGGTATCTTAATATATGAGTTAAAATAGATTATGTATAGATTTTTTGTAGTTACTTTGATCACTGTTTTTTTTACGACACTTTTAAGTGGATCGATCTTGAAAGAAAAAGTAGAAAATATCATAGGGCAAAATGACTATAAAGCACATAGTGGTTTGATCAATTTGTTGTTTAAAAATGAATCTTTATATATCATCAATGATAAAATAAAGTACCATAAACTTTTCAAAACGCTACAAGAAAATGGTTTGTTAAATCTTCAGTTAAATAGACCCAGTGATATAGAAATAGAGTTTATAGGACTCAATAAGCATTTTAAGTCATACAAAATACTCAATGACACGATGCAGGTTCTTGGATTTCGTTACTTCTTTACAAAATCCATGAACCGTAATAGTGAAGATCATTTTGTTTGGAATATTGTGTTTAAAGCAGAGTATATGATTGATCCAGTGATGCTGCTCAATGAATTACAACAAGCAAATTCTGTAGTAACAAAAGTTGTAAACAATGGAAATAACAAATGGACATATGAGATTGATTTTCAAAATGCAGAACTCTCAAATGCCATAAAAATAGCAAAAAATGAAAGAGTAAGTTTTCAAAAACCACTCAGCGCATATATGCTAAAAGTAGAAAGTGCACAAAATCTGCAAGTGATAAGTAGAAGCTCAAATCACTGGTTTCCACATATTGTATTTTTTGATAAAGATTTAAAAGTGTTAGAAGTGATAAAAGAAAATAAGATTCAAAAAGGTGTTCGAGTAGATATGCCAGATGATACACGATATATTAAAATAACAGATCTGTATAATTTGATAAATATTAAGAGAGGACTTTCTATAATAGTAAGATAAAAGGATTACAAATGTTTGATGAGATAAAATTTAATAGAGTAGAGTTATTACCAAAATATGTGTTTGCAGAAGTAAACGATTTAAAAATGAAAGAGCGACATAACGGTCATGATGTTATAGATTTCAGTATGGGTAATCCTGATGGAGATACTCCCAATCATATTCGAGAAAAATTAGTAGAGTCTGCTAAAAAGACAAAAACTCATGGTTACTCAACATCAAAAGGTATCCCAAAACTGCTTTCGGCGATCGCTGATTGGTATAAAAGAAGATATGATGTAGATCTTGATCCTCAAACACAATGTGTAGCAACGATGGGAAGTAAAGAGGGATATGCACATCTCGCATATGCGATCACAAACCCAGGTGATGTTACAGTAGTACCTGATCCTACTTATCCTATCCATAATTATGCTTTTATTTTAGCAGGTGGAGAAGTGAAAAACTTTGGTATCGTTTATGATGAAGATTATAATCTTGATGAAGATAAGTTTTTCTCTGATCTTCAAGAGATATTTGATACAGCAGCAGAAGGTAAAAGACCAAAACATGTTTTGGTAAACTTTCCACACAATCCAACAACAGCAACCGTAACACCAGAGTTTTATGTACGACTTGTAAATATGGCAAAAAAAGAGAGATTTTATGTGATCTCTGATATTGCATATGGAGATATCACATTTGATGGATACAAAACACCCTCTATCTTAGCAGCTCCTGGGGCACTTGATGTTGCAGTTGAAAGTTTTACTTTGAGTAAATCATACAATATGGCAGGATGGAGAGTAGGATTTTTTGTAGGAAATACTAGACTTATCGGAGCATTACAAAAAATAAAATCATGGCTTGATTATGGGATGTTTACACCAATTCAAGTAGCTGCTACAGTGGCACTTAATGGTGATCAAAAATGTGTACAAGATATCACAGATAAGTATGATCATAGACAAGATGTACTTTTAGATGCCTTTGCAAATGCTGGGTGGAAAATAAAAAGAACAAAAGCAAGTATGTTTGTATGGGCAAAACTTCCTAAGAGTGTAGCGCATTTAGGATCATTAGAGTTTTCAAAGAGATTATTAGTAGAAGCTGGTGTTGCCGTTGCTCCTGGTGTAGGATTTGGACCAACTGGTGAAAACTATGTACGAATAGCGTTGATCGAAAATGATAAAAGAATCAGACAAGCAGCAAGAAATATAAAAACATTTTTAAAGCAGTATGAAGACGGAGAAAAGTAGATGTTAAAAGTAGGAATTATAGGCGTAGGAACAGTCGGCACAAGTGTTTGTCAAATATTAGAAGCCAATAAAGATATCATAACAGCACGAGCTGGTGTAGAGATCAAAGCTGTAAGTGGAGTAGTAAGTAACTTAAGCAAAAAAAGAGATGTATCTATTAAACTTAGTGATAATGTAGATGATATTTTAGACGATGATTCTATAGATATCGTAGTTGAGCTTATGGGTGGAATCGAAGGACCGTACGAAGTGGTAAAAAAAGCACTTCAAAAAGGGAAAGCAGTCGTTACGGCAAACAAAGCACTTCTGGCATATCATAGATATGCATTGCAAGATATCGCTGGAGATACGGCTTTTGAATTTGAAGCAGCAGTTGCTGGTGGTATTCCTATTATCAATGCTCTTCGAGATGGATTGAGTGCAAATCATATCGAGTCTATAAAAGGTATCATGAATGGTACTTCAAACTATATGCTTACAGAGATGATCAACAACGGTGTAGAATATGCAGAGATTTTAAAAAAATCACAAGACTTAGGATATGCAGAAGCTGATCCTACTTTTGATGTAGGTGGATTTGATGCTGCTCATAAGCTTCTGATTTTAGCAAGTATAGCGTATGGAATAGACGCAAAACCAGAAGATATCCTCATCGAAGGTATCGAAAATATCAATGGCGATGATATAGAGTTTGCGAAAGAGTTTGATTATTCACTCAAGTTATTAGCAATAGCTAAGAAAAATAACGATGAGATCGAGCTACGAGTACATCCAGTATTTATCCCAAATAGTGAAATGATCTCAAAAATCGACGGCGTGATGAATGGTGTCTCAGTTATCGGTGATAAAGTTGGTGAAACTATGTATTATGGACCAGGTGCTGGTGGTGATGCGACTGCAAGTGCTGTGATCGCAAACATTATCGACATCGCAAGAAGTGGGAAGTCTACACCGATGCTGGGATTTAACAAACCACTCGAATCAGGATTTAAACTTGCAAATATAGATGATATGATCACAAGATACTATCTCAGACTTGAAGTAGAAGATAAAAGTGGTGTGTTAGCAAAAGTAGCAAATATCTTAGGAGATAAAAATATCTCTATCAAAACTATGGTACAAAAAGCATCAAAAACAAACAGTGTAAATCTTCTTTTATCGACACACAGTTGTAAAGAAAAAGATATCAAACACGCACTGGAAGAACTTAAATCATCAGGTATCGTAAAAACAACACCTGCGATGATACGAATAGAAGAGTAAAAATAAATTATTAATCTAATATTAAGAAATGTTGTGTAATAATTTGAAGATACAAAAGAGGAGGAATAGATGAAATTACAAAACTCTATCCCTGATGATATTTTAAAAATACAAAAAAAAATGTGTGAGTTTCAGATCGGTTCACGAAACTATTTGAAATACAAAAAAATCCTAGCAAAACATACCAAAAAATATGCGATGAAAAGAAGAGTATCAAGTAATATCAAAACGATAGAAACCATACAAAGATTAGAAAAAGAGAGTTAGAATATTTTAATCTAATATTAAGAAATGATATGTCATAATTTCTCTATAAATAGGTATAAATTTATACCGAAGGGTGAGAGACCCTATGCTTGAAAAGATTTGGTTTACCAAATCTTGACAAGAATGTCTTCCGTCGTAACAATTGTTACATCGTATCATAAATCTAAAAGGATTAAATTATGAGAATTAACACAAATGTAAGCTCACTAGTAGCACAAGAAGCAAACCAAAACACAAACAAAAATATTTCTGGTTCATTAGAAAAACTTTCTACTGGTTTAGCTATCAATAAAGCAAGCGATGATGCATCTGGTTTAGCAATTGCAGATAAACTAAGAACACAAGCAAATGGTCTTAACCAAGCTGTATCAAATGGTAACTCAGCAGTTACTTTAACTCAAATTGCAGATAAAGCGATGGCAGAACAATCAAACATCTTAGATGTAGTAAAACAAAAACTCATCCAAGCAGGTACTGCAACAACTTCTTCTGAAGGTATCGCAGCTATTGGTAAAGATATTACTAAATTATTAGAACAATTTAATAATATAGCAAATCAAACTACATACAATGGTACAGCTTTATTACAAGGTGCATCAGCAGGTGTTGCAGGAGCTGCGTTAACATTTCAAATGGGAACTACAGCTACTGATACAATTAAAACTGTAGCAGGTGTTCAGGCAAATACATCAGGAATGACAGAGTTAGCCGCTATTGCAACAGGAACATCTGCAACTGCATTTGTTGCTACTGGATCAGCTTCTAATATGCAATCAGCTGCAAGAGACTTACTTGCAAATGTTGATAGTTCTTTAACACAACTAAATAGTTGGCGAGCAGACTTCGGTTCAACTCAAAACCAATTAGAATCATCTATTAGAAACTTGATGACTCAAGTAACAAATACAAAAGCAGCTGAGTCTGTGATCAGAGATGTTGACTATGCAGCAGAATCTGCTAACTTCAACAAACAAAATATTATCTCTCAAGCTGGTACATATGCTATCAGTCAAGCAAATAGTACAAGTCAAAATGTAATGAGACTTTTACAATAATAGAGTAGTTTAAAACACTCTAAAGATACACTTTTAAGTGTATCTTTAAAATATCAATCGAAGAATTGAATAGGTATAAATTTATACCGAAGGGTGAAAGACCCTATGCTTGAAAAAGGTTGTTTACAGTCTTTGACAAGAATGTCTTCCGTCGTAACAGAATAGTTACATCGTATCATAAATCTAAAAGGATTAAATTATGAGAATTAACACAAATGTAAGCTCACTAGTAGCACAAGAAGCAAACCAAAATACAAACAAAAATATTTCTAGCTCGTTAGAAAAACTCTCAACTGGTCTAGCGATTAATAAAGCTAGTGATGATGCATCTGGTTTAGCAATTGCAGATAAACTAAGAACACAAGCAAATGGTCTTAACCAAGCAGTAGCAAATGGTAATTCAGCAGTTACTTTAACACAAATAGCAGATAAAGCTATGTCTGAACAATCAAACATCTTAGATGTAGTAAAACAAAAACTTATTCAAGCATCAACAGCTACAACTTCTTCTGAAGGTATTCAAGCTATTGGTAAAGATATTGAAAAGTTATTAACTCAACTAGATAATATAGCATCTCAAACAACATATAATGGTACAAAATTATTAGAAAATAGTGATGGAACAGATTCAGCTGCATCATTAACATTTCAAATGGGAACATTAGCTGCAGATACAATCGAAACAGCATCGGGTGTTATGGCTAATACAACTGGATTAACAGGTATGTCAGCATTGTTAACTTCAGCAGGTGGAAGTTTTGGTGCAGTCTCAGCAGGAGATGCGGCAACTGCACAATCAGCAGCAAGAGCACAACTTGCGAAAGTTGATGATGCCTTAACAGACCTAAACGGATGGAGAGCAGACTTCGGGTCAACTCAAAATCAATTAGAATCAAGTATTAGAAACTTGATGACTCAAGTAACTAATACACAAGCAGCAGAGTCTGTGATCAGAGATGTTGACTATGCAGCAGAATCTGCAAACTTCAACAAACAAAATATTATTTCTCAAGCTGGTACATATGCTATCAGTCAAGCAAATAGTACAAGTCAAAATGTAATGAGACTTTTACAATAATAAGTTTTAAAACATTTATTTTAAGCCCGAGTATCTATTGCTCGGGCTTTTCTATTGACTTTATACTACAATTTTAATACAATCTTTCTAACACATAACAAGGAATAAACAATGGATATTGATTTAGCAGAGATAGAGCAGTCACTAGTGATGGTATATCAAAAGAATTTACAGTTTTTAAAAGAGAATTTTTTTGATATATTTGAAGAGGTTGATCAGTTTTCAAAAGATTTAGAAGCTGGAAAAATCAAAGAAAAATATTCCCTAGAGATGAAAAATGGCTACTTTGATATACAAAATCTAGAAGATGGTGGATACTATTACGCTACAAATAGTTATATCGATGCAGAGACAAGAGCAGCGCTTGTTGATTTTACAGCGAATAGTTCACTTGATTTATTAAGAAAGGATAGTATCTCTCAAAAACTTTCTATGCCCTATGGTCTAGGAGAGGTACTACCTGTAGTTGATTTTATAAATCAAAAAGTCGATTTACAAAATGTAGAATTTCAAAAGATTATGAAACTTGTATATATTGGAGTAGGACTAGGTTATCATATCCAGGAGATGGATAAAAAGTTAGAGTCATATACCACTTTGATAATAGAACCAGAACTAGAAATATTTAGACTATCACTGTTTACTATGGACTATAGTATTTTTGAAGAAGGCAATAGAACACTCGTTTTAAGTGTAGGAAATGATAAAAATATAAGAGAACAAGCTTTTAGTAAGTTTTATAGTATTCATAGCTATATGAACTATAATATCAAATATCAAAAACTCTTACAAAATTTAGATTATATTAAAACAGAACTTATAGATTTTTGTGAAAATCATTTTGCTGGAGCATTTCCTTATAAAGCTGTGATAAAAAATGTAAAAAGAACTATTGGATTCATCAAAAATGAAGATAAATTTTTAGTGTTAAATGATATTTTAGAAAAAAAGATATTTAAAAATAAAGAAATACTTCTCATAAGTGCTGGTCCATCTTTGGATAACTATATAGAGATCATCAAAAAATATCAAGATAGATATATCATCACTTGTGTAGATGTAATCGTAAGAAAACTAGAAAAAAATGGAATCGTACCTGATATCGTATTTTCTATTGATCCATCGCATTTATGTGAAAAGTATCTTAAAACAGAAGATCCAGAGTATTTAAAAAATAGTGCAATAGTTCTACTATCTCAACAACATCCTGACTTGATGAAGCTTCTAAGAGAAAGAAAACTTCACTATTATATTAGTCAGTTTGCAGCGATAAATAAAGAGATAGGATGCTTAGGAAGTGTACCAAATGTAGGAACATTTTCGTTTCATGCAATGGCACACCTGGGTGGGAAAAAGTTATATACCATAGGAAATGATGCTGCATTTAATCAAGAAACAGGATCTAGATATAGTAGTGATAGTTCTCATACACAAAGTGAAGTTTTAGAAATAGATGATAAAAATGACAATGTCATCTCAAAAGAAGATTTATTGGAAGTAAAAGGAAACTTAAAAGATACAGTGAAAACGAATCGATCTCTTATTGCCTTTAAGCTAAGCTATGATCAAATTATCAATAATATGAAAAGTTATCTAGAGTATGATGCATACAATTTATCAGATGGTGTATATATAGATGGACTCACACCGATGCGAGAAAAAGAATTTATCCAACTATCTGAAACTTTAGATACAAAAGATATAGATGTGATTAATACTTTTGAAAATATTTCAAAGGTTTTAGATGCTGATTGTTATGAAAATGATATTAAGATAATCAATAGTATCATTCAAAGAGCAAAAAAATTTCAAAAACAAAAGATCATTTCAAGAGATGACTTTTTGACTAAAAAGTTAGATCTGATGATATGGATACTTGAAAAATCAAAAGAGCAATCTATTGACTTATTTGGAGCTATATTTTTACAATACACAGATTTAGTTGATGCTTATATTAACTTTACTATAAATTTAAAGCAAAAAGACTTATACACACAAAAAAACCTAGAATTACTTCGAGATTATTGGGCAAAAGGTGTAATTTCTGTATTTAGAGATATGAAAGATTCTGTTGTTAGTAAGTAGAATTGAAGTAACGCACAATGTATTGAATAAGCATCTTATACTTTGGAGTGATAATCTAATTTATATATTTAATATAACCTTCTTTAAATAAATCAATAACTAAACTCATTTGACCATTGGGTCGTTTATATGTTTCATTTAAGGATTGTAGTGTATCTATCCATAATTTTGTTTTGTTTAACTTTTTATTTTGACTATATAATCTTAATCCTTCAATAGCATATCTTTTATTATCCTTGGAGTCCGAATAATTTCCTTTTGGTATGCCCATAATATGACCATTATCACATAATCCAAGAAAAGTATTTTTTGGACAAGGCTTTGGCTAGCCAGAATTGGATCTAATATCTATCTTAGCAATTTTAATCCATTCTTCATCTGGCTTTAATTTTGGATTATTTTTAATATTATTTATTACTTTTATGGCAATTTTTGTGTATTGTGTCATTTTAATACTCTCCTATTATTTTTTTAGAAGGTACATCTGATCTTCCAAATGGTTCTCTTCTAAATATTTATATTTCTTTTCTTTGAGAAGTTTAAGGTCAGAAAAAGTACTTGTATAATTTACAAAAATCTGTTTTCCACATAATGTTTTTTTGTCCATGATATTCTAAGTCTCTATATTGTGGTGCGTAGTATTCTAACCCCCAAATAAAATCATTAGATACTCTGTAAATCTCTTGTATAACTTTTGTAATATTCTCAGGGGAGATATGTATAAGTACACCATGTGTAAAAACTACATCAAAAAAACCATCTTTAAAAGGTATATCAAGTGCATCTCCTTTTATGATATTAAGATTATCTGTTCTATGTTTAGAATAGTTAATAGCTCTATCTTGTATCTCTATACCGTAAAGATTTGTAAAACCTTGTGATTGTAAATGAAAAAGTTGATTTCCTATATTTGTAACAACTTCAAGGATTTTGGCATCTTTAGGAATCTCTTTTAAAAAATCATCATTTAACTGATCTTTTGTAAATCCATATCTATTTTTGTAAAATTGATTTAGTTCTTTTGGGTCATAAACATTTCTCTCTAAATATCCTTCTCCAAACTCTTCTTCCCATGTTTTCTTTGATGCGTGATTTTCATTTATAATCCTTTAGATAATTAGTAGAAATTATATTATACTTTTCTTAATATTAGTTTAGTCATGTGTTGTTTATTTGATACCATTTTCATCCAAATATTCATATAAAAAGTTATCTATAATTTGATACTCACCATTTTTATCTTTTTGTAAGTATCCAATATTCATCAGTCCACTTCGTACTTGATGAAGTGCTTGTGGTATGAGTGTTTGTTTTTGATTATTTACCATTTTGTACAATACATCGTGATAATGCTTTTTATCTTTTATCTCTATAATATATTGTTCTACTAGATCAATCATCTCAAAATATCCATTTTCATATGCTTGTTCCAAATCACCTTTAGACATAATTTTTATTTCTTTTTCTAACGATTGATAATAGAGGTTTTGCATCACGACCATAGTATTTGCTGGGTGACCTTTGAGTTTTTGTAAGAGTTGTATAAAATTCTTTTCATCATCAAATTTGATATCTTTTTCATTAAAAGTTTTTATAAGTTCAGTAGAAAGTTCATCTAGATCAAAACTATCTAGCTTCAATTTTCTACAGTAGTTAAAAAATGGTGACTTTTTATTTTCAAAGATATCACTCATAATAGTCTCGATACTTCCTAAAAATATACTATGTACAGATTCTAAATGCTGTAACGAACCTCTTAAAACCTCTAAGATATCATTATCATCACATTTGAACTTTTTGATATCTTGAAACTCATCAAACACTATGGTCATAGGCTTATTCATTGATATAGCTATATCATTTACAGTATTTAATGCAAATACCAAATCTTCACAAGGACTGTTTTTTTGTTCTCTTGATAAGTACTGAGCAGTTGCTTCTATAACGCCTAGATTGATACTAATATTTGATTTTATATTTGCTAAAAATTCCAAAACATTTTTTTTGACTTGCTTTATGATACTGTGGATACCAGCTATCTCAAATGCTTTTTCTAGTATCTCATTTGGTATTAAGGCTATGTTTGAAACTCTTCTTATATCTATATAGATATATTGTGTATCTTTTAAAACCTCTTTAATTAAAGAGGTTTTCCCATATCTTCGTGGTGCTTTGATCATAAAGTCTTGTTTTGTATTTAAGAAATTTTTAACTTGTGTTTTCATCTTTGTTCTATCAAAGAAGTGATCTTCTAAAACTGGCTTTCCTACTAAAAACATAAGTGCTCCTATAAATAAATTTTATTGATTATAATATAAATAAATCTTATTGTCAATAGATTCTATTTATCATTACTATTAGTTTAATCTATCTCCAAATTTATACTCTTTTGTTGCCTTTTCCCCTAGTATTTCATCTAAATATTTTGGATGTTTCCCATATCCTGGTCTAACACTACGGATATTTTCCTCTGTAAAAATTTCCCCTTTTTGAATATCTTTTGAAACATAAAGACTTCTACTAAACTGTCTACTTTTTTTCTTTTTTTCTGTCATGGAGTAATCAACTGTCCCCATAAGCTTTTCTACATCTCGTATATTTTTTACCATCTCTTTGAACTCTTGCTTATCCATAGAGAAGTCGGAATCAGGTCCTCCTATAGATTTATCTAAGATAAAATGTTTTTCTATTACTTTTGCACCGAGGGTAACTGCTGCTATTGGTGCTGTGCTTCCTAGTGTATGATCTGAAAAGCCACTTATAACTCCAAATGTTTGAGCTAAATTTGGTATTGTAGCTAAGTTTGCATCTTCAAGTGGTGCTGGATATGCACTTGTACATTTTAGTAGTATGATATTATTATTTCCCACACTTTTACAAATATTTACAGCATCTTGTATCTCATCTATGGTTGCAATTCCTGTACTTATAATGATAGGTTTCATTTTTGATGCTGTATATCTTATGAGTTCATAATCTGTTATCTCAAATGAGGCTATTTTATAAGCAGAAGGATTAAACTGTTCTAAGAAATCAACTGCAGATTTGTCAAAAGGAGATGAAAATATATCTATATCTATGCTTCTTGCGTATTCAAAAAGCTCTTTATGCCACTCCCAAGGTGTGTAGGCTTCTTTGTATAAATCGTAAAGTTTTTTACCATCCCAAAGAGTGCCACCTTTTATGATAAAATCCTCTTTATCACAATCTAAAGTTATAGTATCTGCTGTATAAGTTTGTAACTTGATACAATTAGCCCCTATCTCTTTTGCAGCTTTTATAGCATCAAGAGCATTTTTTAAGCTACCATTATGATTTGCACTGAGTTCTGCTATGATATATGTACCATCTGTTTGTAGATTGAAATTACCTATTTTCATTATTATCCCCAATTAGTATATTCCGTGAATTATCAAACCCCTCATTCATTAAGAGATCAAATATCCCTAAGAATGGTATGAAATTATTATCTAGTTGGTTATATTGAGGATGATTATATTTTTGGTATTCTACTGATATATTTAAAGCATTAAAATTATCCATTGACTTGTCTAAGTAATCTTTAGAACCAATCGGTGAAATATATTCGTTAGTGTAAAAATATTTACAAATATCTATTATTAATTCACCTTTTTGTTTACTACTTGTGAAGTTAGTATCTGACAATATTATGATCTCTGTATGTAGTTTTAATTTTTGAGCAACTTTTTTGATTATATTAATATTATATTCTCCCAAGTATTCAGTTTTAAACAAAATTAAACTTTTAATAAATTCAAAAGTATCAGAAAAGTGCTGACTTTTTGTATAATTTTGTTCTATTGATTTTAAGAGCTTTTTTCTAAAATCAAACTTTCTAAAATCAATTAAAGTATCTTTTATCAGCAAATTATATTTTGCTTCAGACTTTATTATCGGGATACAAATCATAAATTCTTTATCTTGAATTTTTATTTTATTTCTTGTCTGCCAACTTTGTTGGTTTAGTTGAACAGTATCTAAAATGATAAACTTATCTACTCTCTTAATTAAATCAAAATACCCCAACCAAGGATTAAAAGTTGGTTGCATAATAGCTATTTTATTCAATTTTACCCCAAATGGCGATATCGCTATTTAATATTTTATGACCTTGATCATTTTGGTTATCAAGAGAAAAAACTTTGAAATCTTTAAGATTAAGGTGTTCTTTAAGTATGAGTATTAATTCATACTCATCATAGCAAGTACATAAAGAATTATTCTCTCCCGTTATATTTGTTTCCATTAAAAAACTATCTTTAGTTATTTCTTTACCTAAACCATAACGATAATCTTTTTTTGTTCTAGTTCTGATAAAAAAATCTGCATTTTTTTTATAAATATTATTTTTAGCGCTTATCTTTAAAAATTCTACAAAGTCATTTTTTGATATATATGAGATTACATTTGGTATTAAAAAAACATCAGCATTTATAGATTTATTGTTATTGACAAAATCTAGCATATCGGTAGAATGAAATACATAATTTCCACCTGATTTATAAATATTTTTAAAATTAAAAATAGCATTTTCAGTTGCACTTTTGGAATAGTCTATGCCAATAGTATCATAGTTGTATTGATGAAAAAGTGCCAAGTTGTTACCATTTGCGCATCCAAATTCTATTACTTTTCCTTTTTTCTCAAATAACTTTGCTTTGAAAAAAAATTTTATCATATATTCGTCTGGATATTTTAATCCTTTTAAATCTTTAATTGTCATTTTTAAACTCCTTTATTTTTAAATATAAATCTTTTTTAATATCACTTTCAAAAAATAGGTCTTTTTTAGATAAAACTCCTAAAAGAGTTAAGTTTTTTATTTTTAAACTATCTATTTCTTCTCTTGTTTCATCCATAATATCAACATTGTTTTTAGTGAGTAAAGGGAAACCATAATCTAATATTTCTGTTTTAGCAAATATGATTTTAGTATCTTTTTTTAACACACCAAATTCTTTTAATTCTTTTATAGCAAGTTTCTCAATAGACTTAATTTTTTTTATATCATCATTGCTTAGTAACATCTCTATACTTATAGGATATCCCCCAGCTCTTTTTGAGTTAGAACAATAGTTAGGATAGTTATCAACTCTAAAAGTTGTATACTTTTTATCATAGTTATAAAAGTAACAAATGTTACCAACATCTAATTTTTTAGAGATTATAATATTTGTTATAACTGTTTTTGGCGGTGCTTGGAAGTTAAGTTTTGATGGTTTTAGTCCAAGAAAATTTTTCAATCCAAAGTGACCAGCACTATAAAAAATATGTTTAACAGCTTTTATTTTTTTATTATTTATTTCAATTTCAGATATATTATTTTTTGACAGTTTTATATTTGTAACTTTGCTATTTAGTTTTATATCTACACCATTTTCTTTAAGCTTAACTTCTAGTGCATCTATCACTCTATGTATTCCGTAGTTTTTTGGATAGTATGCTTCTCGTGTTCCTAATATATCAGCACCTAAGTTTTCTTGTTTTGGATAAGATAGAATAGAACTTAATTGTTTTGTTGGCAAAAGGTCTTTCATAATCTTTTCATTAAAAAGCCCAACCCTAACTAATGGAGTTAAATACATTGCCATATAGTCCATTTTTTTTGGATGAACTCTATAAAGTGATTTAAAAATTGGAACGATAGCTTCTTTTGTGATTTTTTTACCAAATAATGATTTTGCATAATGGTAAGAAGATGAATAGTCGATACCTTTATTTTTTTCAAAATTATTTAAAAAGTCATCTTTTAATTCTGATATGTTCTTCCGTTTCCTTAGATCAATAAAGGGAGAGGTTTTCTGTAGTTTATCATCAAATAATATACCTGTTAAAGCTCTTTTTTGTCCATTTATAGCAGATGCTACATCCCATTGATCTTCAGGTAATAAAGTTCTTAATAAACTATCAAGTTCAGCTATCCCTGTTTCAAGTATATTATGTGCGCCATAATCAAATTTACCATATTTACCATAATCAAAACAGCTAAGTAATCCACCTAGTTTATTATTTTGTTCTATTAATTGTATATTGAATTTTTTTGTTTTACTTAACATATAAGCACTAAGCATACCTGCAATACCACCACCAACAATTATAATATTCTGCTTCACTTAATATCTTTTCTAGCATATAATCTTAATTGAGAATGAAAATTATCTTCTGTTTTAAATCCAAAGATAGAACCATCTGTTGCTATTAGGTTATAGTTTAATAAAAATTTATCATAGTCATCACCTAAGATCGGCTCTTTAACTCCATAAATGTAATCATCACTTTGTGCTCTTTTACCCTCTTGGATATTTCTAAGTAAAATATACTTTGGGTTAAGTTTTGTTATATATTTACAATAATTATTTACAACTTCTGGTTCCATCTCTTGAAATGATATGAAATTTACAAACAGATCAATAGAACCTTGAAGTTTTGGAATTTGCCATGAAGCAATATTTATTGCTTTTTTCCCTTTTTTTAATTCTTCTATATCTAATCTATCAAATTTTTTTAAATCATGATAGTCTGCAATATTTTCATTTCCAAATAACTCTTTTAAATAATAAGAAGATATGAAAGAAACAGGAGGAATATCTGCATTAATATAAAAACAATTATTTCTTTCATCTCCTAAAAGAATTTCGCCTAAGGTACCAAATCCTCCACCAATTTCCATTACTGTATTTATTTCAGGGTTTCTAATATGTTGTTTAATAAAATTAAGACCAAGTAAGTAGTTTAATAGCGATCTACTAAAATTTCTTCTATTAAAAGTAAATTGTTCAATAGGATTACCAATATTACTTTCAGATATTTTATCAGTAAATGGTGCATAGTTTTTATTTGTAGCTTCTAAAACTCTATAGTCACTAAATGCTTGAGTATATCCACTCATAGATCGTTCAAGTCTTATATTTGATTTTATATCATTAGTGGTTTGAACCATAACCTCTTTTGTTTCTTCAAAAAGTTCTGGATTATCTAGGTACATGGGGTTTGCATAAACAGGCACAAACATACTTCTTGTATATAAAAGCGATCTAAAGTTTTCTAAATTATTCTCATTTAGTTCTGATTTAATTGTATTTGAAGCTTCGATCCAAAATGATGTTGGACAATATAGTTTGTCCTGTAAATTCATATCATCTAACATTTCATGAAGTAGTTTATTTTGTTTGTCTGTCATAGGTATTCCTAAAAAGTTTGCTTACATTTTTTATTATATTTAATATTTCTTAATATTTTCTTTAATTAAATGTTCTAAATCTTTTTTGTAGCTCAATCCTCTAAAAACTAATTTTTAATAATAACTTTAAGTAGTATCTAAATCCATCTATTTTCTAGTAGTTGATTTTTGATAGATTTTACTTTATTGAAGTGTAAAATATTTATTACAGTACTTCTTAAGATAGTCATTGACATTGGGTTTATATTAGCAGTATGCAAATCTTCATATAGAGATTTATCTTTATGGAAATGCATAGTTTCTACTTTCATGATTTAATCCTAAATCATGAAAGTATTTTGCAGCTTGTCTAAAATTTGCAATTGCAAATGAAGTGGTAGTTGTTTCTTTTGTCTCGCCTGTTTTTTTATTTAAGGAGTGGATAGTTTTATCGATTCTAATAACTTAGTTTATAGCTATTTAATACAGCTTTAGATGTAATTATGGCATATTCGCCATAATTAAAATCTGGATTAGGAATCTTTTCCCAAATACCTAAATATTCAATAGTGTTTCTATTCCTCAACCAATCAGATATGAAAAAGTCACCATCTTTTGCCTTAATCATATCTATCAATGAGATATAATCATCTTTTACTACAGTTATCTGAGTATCGAGTACTTTTATCTTAGCCATTGATTTCCTTTTCATAAACTATTTTTCCAAGTATTTTACTAAGTCTTTTCTTATCAAATCTACTCAAAACCAAACAACCTTTACTCTTTAAAAACTTATACATCTCTTTTTGATTATCAGCTGTTTTTATTGCTATAAAATCAAGTATTGTATCTTTGATTAATAATTCACTTTTACTTTTATCTTTTTGAATAGGTAACGAAAACATAAGTTCTTTATTTTGAACTTTAATTTTATTTCTAGTTTGCCAACTTTGCTGATTTAATTGTACTGTATCTAAAAATATAAACTCATCTACATAATCAATTAAATCAAAATACCCTAACCATGGATTAAATGTTGGTTGCATTATGGCTATTTTCACTTTATAGCCTTCCAATAATAAGATCAGTATATTTTGATGCATGGTTCAATTCTTTAATCTCTTTTAGTTCCATTTTAGTTCTCCTTTAATTTTTCATTAATTATTTCTACTACTCGCCATGCTTTCTCTTTTGAAAACCTAAAATCATTAAATAGATTTATTATCTCTTTATGAATTTTATCTACATTACTATTTTTCATTGGTACAGTAACATAATCTAAATCAACTTGAGGATAATGACTACTTGCAAATAATCCATCAATCTTAGAAATAGCCTTTAAAATTTCTTCTTTATTCTGTACTAAAATTGAAAAACGCCAATTGTTATACTTATCACCTAAGTGATACTTTTTTGGTATATTGTTCTTATAAATAGTATTTAACTCTTTTTTCTGATTTTTCATCAATCTAATTTGTTCTAAAACTTTTTCTTTATATTTTAAAAAACTTTTATCGTCTATTTGATTGATAAAAATATTTTGAAATTCTTCTTCTTTTAGATAAGCATATCCACCATAACCTATATCAACATACTTGGAATAACCAGAACTAAATAATGCCATATCTGCATATGAATCATGAATATTATAATCAAACTTTTGAATTGATGGACACATATCATCTATAATAAAGATATCACTATTCATAATTTTTATCTCTTTAAATAAGGTTTCTGTATTTAAATCTATTCCAAAAGTTTTGACAAATAAAATTCCATCTATACTTCTATCATTTTTTATTTTTTTGAGAATTAAATCTTTATCCATACATAAAGTATCTAAATTAATATCAACAAATTCAAATTTCATACCTGCTTTTACAAAGGTATCTGGAACTATTGGGCAAACATTAAGTGGAAGAAGAAATTTTTTATTTTTTATTTTTTTAAGTACATTATATAATACGGTTGCTGCTCTATTCTCAAATAAAATCATTTTAAATTCTCAATAATTTTTGTTACTAACAGAGAAGTTCCATTATCAGAAATATAAGGAAGACTATTTTGTTGCATTTTTAATCTCAATTTTCTATTTTTTAAAGTAGAAATAGAAGTTATGAGGTTATCGATTAAATCAATGTCTTCCCAAGTTCCAATATAATCTAGGGTTCCGACTTCATTCCAACCAAGAGTATCATCTTTGGCATTATCTACTACTAATATAGCAATTGTAGGAGTTCCAATCTTCGCTAGCTCATATAGTGTTTGTCCTCCACAAGCGATGGCAATGTCATTTTCTTGCATTAGTGTAATCATTTGCTGTGTATTGGCGTTAAATATAAAATTTGTATAGTTATCTTTATATTTTTCTATCTCTTTCTTATTATCAAATCCCGGACCTATAATTATATTTTTTTCTATAAGAGGAAATCTTTTTACTAGGTTGTTTAAAATTAATGGAGTTAAGTTTCTTATATCTGATCCACCAAATGTAATTAGTATATTTTTAATATTTTCATTAATATCGTTTTTTTTTGCTTTATTAAATTCCCCTCTAAGTGGTGTATACTTACTTCCTATTAAATATTTTACATTTTCTTTTTTAGGATTGAAATAGTTTTTTTCTTCACTTAATACTGTCCAGTATAGAACAAAACCTGTATTTAAAATATTTCTTCTTTTATCGTCATCAATAAAAATAAGTTTTTTATGTAATTTTTGTATTTTTAATATCTGACAATCACTTATTTTGATTGAATCAATCAAAACTAATGTACTTTGTTTAATATTATCAATAAGCATACTTTCATCTTTTAGCCAATTAAATATTATATATCTATCATTTAGCATGGGAATAACACTATCATCTCCATTTATAATGAAATTTACATCATAATTGAATTTTTTAAATGCACTAGAAATGGATAGACATCTTGTAATGTGTCCTAATCCAAATGTCTTTCCACCTTCTGTAATTATTGTTAAAATATTCTTATTCATATTGATCTACAATAATATTAATTCTAACTTTTCTTGTATTATTTTGTACGAATAATACATCTTTTATGATATTAGTTATTTCAATTATGAAAGATGAATCTACGCGAAAAAGGATATTTTTTTGTTTAGTTGACATCTTTATTCTTTTTTGTTATAATATTTTTAATCTCTGAAGAGAGACTTTTTGGCAACTTCTTTGAAGCATGCCCATTCCCCTTCTTTTTTAAGTTAGGGGTAATATTCACAAACTCTTTTACTTGATCTCTTAATTTAGTAAAGTCTTTTATATTTATATATCCATCATAGTATGCTGTTCTTTTTATATCAAAAACTTTCATTTGATTTAATAATGCTGTACTTAGAGTTTTTTTTGTGTATCTAAAAGTGAAAAAATAGTTACCTTCTTTTTGTTTTGAAGTTAATGGAATACCAATAAATGTATTCGATGATAATTTTCTATAAACTAAGACAGGTCTTAAAAATAAATCATCATGCCCATATATTTCACCTCCAATATTATGACCAACTGACATAAAATAGATATTCCCTTGTGAAAATTTGATGTTCTCTTTTTTCTTGTGGATTTGTTTTTTTAAGTTATTCCACTTATCAAACT
>JBASAI010000027.1:0-6720 GCA_049650525.1 Arcobacteraceae bacterium | reverse complement strand
CGATGCTTCATATCTCACAGTATTCACACAAACGAATATCTCATTTGATGGATGTGTTGAGTATCAATCAACAACTTAAAAATATCAAAATACAAAATATAGATGTTGAAAAAAATAAAATCTCTTTGACGATGTTGGACTAAAACTGAATAATGACTTATCACAAAATGATAGGAGTGTTCGTTTTTAGAACAACATAATTTTTCAAATGGTATAATCTGTCGAAATAGAGTTTCTGAACTAAATATAGTTTCTAAATAGAACTTACTTAAAGGTAAAAAATGAATAAAAAAAAAGTTGTTGTAGGGATGTCTGGTGGAGTTGATTCTTCTGTTACTGCGTTACTATTAAAACAACAAGGTTATGAAGTAATAGGCTTATTTATGCGCAATTGGGAATATGGCATCGAAGGTAGTCAGTGTCCCAATCGTATAGAATTTGAAGATGCAAAAAAAGTGGGTGAACTTTTAGGAATTGAAGTAAAGGGTATCGACTTTGTTGAAGAGTACAGAACTAAAGTATTTGATGTATTTTTAGAAGGTTTAAAAAAAGGGCTTACTCCAAATCCTGATATACTTTGTAATCGTGAGATAAAATTTAATGTATTTTTAAATGAAGCAAAAAAGATGGGTGTTGATACAATAGCCATGGGACATTATGCAAAGATAGGAAAAGTAAATGATACTTATGTTTTAGCAACTCCTAAAGATGATACAAAAGATCAGACTTATTTCTTACATGCACTTTCGAGTGAACAATTATCACACGCTTTATTTCCGCTTGCCGATTTAACTAAAAAAGAGGTACGAGACATAGCTAAAGAACATAATCTAGCCGTAAGTGATAAAAAAGATAGTACGGGTATATGTTTTATAGGTAAACAAAAATTTGATGAATTTATCACTCAGCATTTAAAAGCAATTCCGGGAGATATTATCGATGAAAATGGTAAAGTACTAGGAACACACAAGGGACTTATTTGTTACACAAGAGGTCAACGAAAAGGTATCGGTCTTGGTGGTATTGTAAAAAATGAGAAATCTAATAGTATCCATCAGCCATGGTATGCAGCTCAAAAAGATGTAAAAAATAATACTTTAACAATAGTTCAAGATACCAACCATCCTTTGCTTATGTGTGAAAGTGTTGAAGCTAATTATATGCACTGGGTATTGGGTGAAGCTCCTAAAGTTGGTGATAAATTAATGGGACAAGTTCGATATCGTCAAAAAAAAGAAGCTTGTACAGTAACCTCTGTAAATGGGGGAACAGTAATAGTTGAATTTGAAAATCCTCAAAGAGCTGTAACTTCAGGACAAAGTCTTGTTTTATATGATGGTGAGTATTGTTTAGGTGGTGGATTTATTAGTGATTATTTTTAATAATTAAAAATAATCAATGAAATTAACTAAAGAAGATATCAAAAAAAATGTAGACCAAGGTGCCTTTAATCGTGGATATCACTATTTTAAAGATGGTGATGTGGATGAGTATGAGATATTTGCCCAAAGTGATGAGCTTGTAAGTCTCAACTCATTTGTAAATGGGATGCAAAAGTATGAGCAAGATATCGATATCACAAAAAAGAACACAACAGTCAAAATTTCAGGAAGATGTAGCTGTCCTGTACGAATAAACTGTAAACATGTAGTGGCTGTTTGTTTGCAGTATATAAGTGATCAAAAAAATGAAAATCCTACAAATAAATTTGATAAATTTTTAGATGAATTAGGAAAAGTGAGTGCTCAAAAGAAGTTTGTATTATATCAGTCTGAATCATTTATAACTTATCGACTTTTTGCAGAGGATACACGAACAGATACAAATGATTTGAAGTTTTATCTCTGTAAGTTTTTAAAAAATGGAATGATAAATCAAGGAACACTTTTAAATAGTGATAAATATCTTTTTAGTAATCTCTATGAAAAATACCAGTTTGAAGTTGATCAAAATATCGCAAGTTATAGTGGTGGTTTTTTCCAAAAATATGGAAATAAAACAACAAAAATTGAGGGTGCTTTAGGCTATAGTGTTATACAAGAACTGATCAAAACAAAACGGTGTTTTTATGCCGATGAGATAGAACCTTTACGATTTTTAGAAGAGATGATTGTGTTAGATTTTGTTTGGACAAATGAAGATGAAAACTATGAATTACAAGTAAAAGATCAAGATAACTACCAGATTATATTTACACAACCACTTTTGGCTATCGATAAAAAGAACAATACAATTCAAAAAATAGATACAAAAATGAATGCAAAGTTTCTTGAACAATTGATAGAAGCTCCCCTCATCCCTAAGGGAAAAGTGCTTGAGTTATGTACTGTCATTGAAAAAAATACACAAAATACGCCATTTTTACTACCAAAAGATATCAAACGAAATACAATAGAAGTGATACCTACTATAAAAATATCTAAAGATGAGATAAATGAGTGGTTTAAACTCTCTTTTAATATCGAGTTTGATGGAAAAGTATTTCCTATAGCTCCACTTGTAAGTGGTATCATCGAACAGTATGATAATCTTGATAACTTACCTAAAAGTATCAATGTAAAAGTTGAAGGGGATAGCTTTGTAACTATACAAACAGAACATTTACGACCAATACTCAATACAATCATCGCACTTAATGATAAAAAAGACCGTGATGAAAATATCATCGTTTCCTCTTACGAATCACACTTAGTAGACAATTTATCGCAAGTTACTTATTTGAAAGAAAATGAGTTGGTACAACTCTCCCAAAAACTGAAAACTTTTGAAGGAATCAAAAAAGTAAAACAAGCTTCGTGTGTAAACGCAGTGTTGAGAGACTATCAACAAGATGGTATCAATTGGTTAAATTTTTTATACGAGTATAAATTTGGCGGTATTTTAGCAGATGATATGGGACTTGGAAAAACGATACAAACACTCACTCATCTTTCAACCCTTAAAGAAAATGGGAAACTTACAAAACCTTGTTTGATAGTGATGCCAACTTCATTGATTGCAAACTGGAAAAACGAGATCAAAAAGTTTACACCAAATTTATCGGTACTTTCTTTACACGGGATTGATAGAAAAGAGCGATTTAAACAGATCAAAAACCATGATATATTACTAACTACTTACGCTTTAATAGTGCGAGATCTTGAAAAGTTTGAAAAAGAAAACTTCTTATATATCATTTTAGATGAAGCACAAAAGATAAAAAATCCAAAAACAAAAATGACACAAGCGATCAAACAACTTAAAAGTGAACATAAACTAGCTTTGAGTGGTACACCTATTGAGAATCATTTGGGGGAACTTTGGAGTATTTTTGATTTTTTGATGCCAAACTTTTTGGATACACTGAGTTTTTTTAAGAAATATTACCAAAATCCAATAGAAAAAGAAAATGATTTTACGAAGCAAGCGTTGTTAAATAAACGAGTAAAACCCTTTATCATACGAAGAACCAAAGAAAAAGTAGCTCATGAGTTACCCCCCAAATCTGTTATTGTGAAATACACACAATTTGATGAAAAACAATCAAAACTTTATGAATCGATCCGTGTAACAATGGAAAAGAAAGTTCGAGAAGCTGTTTCTGCGAAAGGTTTGGGGTCTTCTCATATCACGATACTTGATGCACTATTAAAACTACGACAAGTGTGTTGTGATCCAAGTTTGGTTAAAATCGATGAAGCATTAAAAGTGCAAGAGTCTGCAAAGCTAGAATTGTTTTTGGATTTAGTTGATGAGCTGTTAAATGAAAACAGAAAAATACTGGTTTTTTCTCAGTTTACAAGTATGCTCAAAATCATAGAAGAAAAAATAAAAGAGAAAAATATAACTTATAGTAAACTCACGGGCTCGACCATTAATCGTGAGCAAGTAATAGAGAGTTTTACAAATGGAGGAGCTGAGATATTTTTGATCTCACTTAAAGCTGGTGGTGTTGGTCTCAATCTGACCCAAGCTGATACTGTGATACATTATGATCCATGGTGGAATCCAGCAGTTGAAAATCAAGCAACCGATCGAGCCTATAGAATAGGGCAGAAGAAAGCTGTATTTGTGTATAAACTGATCGTTGAAAATACTATAGAGCAAAAGATACTAGAGTTACAAGAGAAGAAAAAAATACTCCAAGATGGAATCTTTGATGAAAATAAACAGCAAAATGATACAAAGATAGAAGCAGAGGAGTTACTTGAGTTACTCCTCTAAGTTTGGATTAAAATTTTCCTAATGTAAGTGAGGTACTGTCTAAAACATTATTGTCTTTATCAACAGCTTGGATGATAACACTATAAGTGTTTTTCTTCCCACCCGAACATGGAGCCAAATAAGCACCTTCAGCTTTTCCAAACTGGACACCTTTATGTGGTATAAGAGATGTAAACTCATCAGGCAGATCAAATGTTTCTCCTTGCATAGAAGGGATAATAATAGTCTTCAATCCAGGATCGATTCTATAAGAGATGATACCATGTCCACCATCGCTCATCGGCTTAAATGTTTCATCACTAAAAACAAGAATAATTTTGTCTGTTTTTTTAGGGATATTGCTAAGTGTGATTTCAGGTGTACTTCCTGAGTCAAAGTTATAATTTGAACAGACCATCTCTTCTGGAACTATTTTTCCATTCCAAAGTGCAGGATCTGAAAATGCTGCTTTGAAATTGGCAGCATTGAGATTTGTAAATGTAATGGCTATGAAACTAACAACAATTAGTAAAATTCTTTGCATATGAATCCTTTATTTATTTGAGGTATAACTTACATTAGTATATCTGTAAGATTTTAAAGAGATACTGAGATTTGTTCAGTTATGTTATAATTAAAGAGACAAAAAGGTAACAAATGACTAAAAAATATATTTTATTTGACAATGATGGTGTTTTAGTAGAGACTGAAAATTGGTACTACGAGGCGAGTAAGCGAGCTTTGAAAGAATTTTTTGATGTTGATGTTGGATTTGATGAGTATATGAAACTGATGACAGATGGAAAAGGTGTCTGGTTAGCAGCTCCTGATGCAAGTCAAAAAGAGATTGATATCGCTAGAGATCAACGGGATATTTATTATCAAGAATATCTTCGTACTGAAAATTTGGCGATTGGAAATGTACATGCTATTTTGGAAAATTTGAGTCAAAAGTACAAAATGGCTATCGTGACTACTTCACGAAGAGTTGATTTTGAGATTATTCATAAAAATAGAGGCATTGTTAATTTTATGGATTTTGTTTTATGTGTGGAGGATTATCCTCGTGCGAAACCATATCCTGATCCATACTTAAAAGGAGTGGAACTCTTTGGTGCAACAAAAGAGGAAATTATTATAGTTGAAGATTCCCAAAGAGGATTGCTCTCTGCGAATAATGCAGAGATTGATTGTGTTATTGTAGATAATGAGTTTACAAAAACACAAGATTTCTCAAGTGCACAATACAAAATTAAATCATTGGATGAATTGCTCAATTTATTAGATTAGATTATATTTTCATAAATAAAAAAATGGTACAATACCGCAAATATAAGTGAGACTAGATGAAAATATTATTATTAGAAAGTGATCGAAAACTACAAGTTGTTATAAAAGATTATTTGATTAGTTTAGGGCATCGATGTGTGGCTTGTTGTTATATACAAGATGCTAAATTTTATTTAGAAGATACGGTTTGTGATCTTTTGATACTGAATATTGATGAAAAATCTTATGATGGTTTGGAATTATATACTGCACTTCAAGATGATGGTTTTAGTACTCCTGTGATGTTTATAAGTTCTCTTACTGATATAGATACTATTTCAAAAGCGTATGATTTGGGTGCTTGTGAATACTTGAAAAAACCATTTCATATCAAAGAGTTGGGATATCGACTACAAAAACTCTCTTGTGAGATAGAAAACATAAAAAGAGAACATATTATTTTAAGTCCAAACTATAGTTATATTAAAAAAGAAAATAAGCTTTTATATAAAAATGTGATTCAACCACTTACAAAAAAACAGTTTCATATCATTGAATGTTTATGTTCAAATGTAGGTACTATTATAAACTTTGATTTTTTTAGAGAATATGCGTGGGGTTCTGATCTTGTGAGTGATGCAACTATTCGCACTGAATTAAGTAGATTACGAAAAGTATTAAAAGAAGATTTTATTCAAAACTACAAAGGGATTGGATATAAAGTCGATAGGTATGTAATAGCTCCTCAATAAGGAGTATGTGTAAAATAATAAGAAAAAAGAAAAAGGTTTAAAATGATACCAAAAAAATATGAGATGATAGTGTTTGCTTTCTTAATGAGTTTATTTATGTCTGGTTTTATGAGCTTAATTGTGACTTTGATAAATGTAGGAATTATAGATGGAGTATTTTCGATGTGGATAGAAGCATACTGGAAAGCTTTTCTTGTAGCTTTCCCTACTATCTTTTTTGTGGTACCACAGGTGAGAAAAATTGTTGCGAAGATTGTTCATCCTGTATAATCTTCAAAATTTATTCATTTAATATTTTGTTGCCATTGATTTACTTTTTGATGATATACTAGGTGAAAAAGGAGTGTGGTTTGATACATATTATGATGATTGAAGATGATTTAGAGATTGCTGAATTATTAGAAGAGTATCTTTTACGATTTGATATCAAACTCACAAATTATGATTGTCCAGAGCTTGGAATAAGTTCCATGAGCCTGACTGAGTATGATCTAGTGATTTTAGATCTCTCTTTACC
>JBASAI010000026.1:0-7986 GCA_049650525.1 Arcobacteraceae bacterium | reverse complement strand
ATATGATGCAGTGTGATATAGGGAACATTGGCTACAACTAAGATGGCGATTAGATTTATCTCTGCTTGTCCCCCTGGACTAAATGCTAAGAGTGTTGAGATGATAGGAAAATCAAAACTAAAATATGCGATGATGATAAATATAGCAGATATAACAGCCATAATTAAAAAATGTCCAAGTGTAGAGATCAGTGTTTTTACTACTGTTTGCAATTTCACCCCACGAAAAGTAAATCCGATGATCGTTCCAAACACAACTTGTACAAACTTTAAAAACTCATCTGGTACAGTTGTGGTGATATATCCAGTGGAGTGAAGTGCTATGCTTACTAACATAGGACCGATAAGATATGCAGCAGATAGTTTTATCTTTTTGGCAACCATTCCACCAAAAAAACCAACCACTAATAAGAACAAAAACTCTTGTATATTGATATCAACCATAGGGATAGTTATCAGTTTATTTCCGCTGATATCGATATGAAGAATATACTGAATGATAAAAGGCAAAGTTACCACAATATAAAAAAGTCGTGAAGATTGTACCAGTGTAATCTTTGAAATATTTGCTTTTATCTCTTCTGCTATGATCACCATCTCTATAACGCCACCTGGCATCGAGCTTAAGTAGGCTGTTTTTTTATCAAAACCTTGAAATCTATAAAAATAATACATTCCAGCCGCAATAGTGATGATAGTATAAGGGATCACCAAAAGCAAACTATACAAATAGATATTTAAATACTGCAAAATCTCAGGAGTAAAAGCACTACCAATAGTCAGACCTATTAGCACACGAGCTGGAGTTGAAAATGGTTTTGGACTTTTTATCGGTAAGTTTTCAAATCGCATCGCTATACTAGATGCAAAAATAGCTCCCAAAAGCCAAGGCAAGGGAAGATTTAAAAAGATAAATAAAACTGCACCCACTATTGCTATAGTAAGTGCAAACAACATTTTAAAAATATTTGATATATTGATATTGATAAAGCTTATCAATGAAACTCTTCTATCTTCGATGCAAAATAAACAGGACACTCGATCATCGGATAATGCCCTGCTTCTTGACACTCAATAATCTCTACATCGTCATAATAATGTGTAAATAATTTACTCACAAGTTTGAGTCCAAATATAGGAAAATCATATTTCCCAACAATGATTTTGATAGGTATTTTTATATTGTGTACCTCATCTGAAAAGTCAGTATGCATATACATTTTCATATAGCCAACTCTTGCTTCTACTGTTGAAGCTTCATATCCCATCTTGATTCTATTTTTTGCCCAAGTGGCATTGTATCTTTTACTGGCACTGTATACTATCTCTTCTATTTTGCTCTCATTTTTTGCCATATCTTTGAGTAAAGATTTTTCTACAATTTCAGGTAATTTTACACCCGAAGCTGGAATTGGAGTGATTAAAATAAGTTTTGAAACTCTATCATCTATCAATGCTATTTTTTGAGCTATCATCGTAGACATCGAATGTGCCAACACTATCACTTCATCCAAATCTAAAAACGATATAAGATTTTTCACATCGTTTGAGGCTTCATCACAGCTATATTCACCTTTCATATCTTTTGAAAGTCCATAACCACGAAGATCTACAAAGATAAAAGTAAACTTTTCAGTATCAAGATAAGGAAATATTGGCTCATAGTTTTGGTAGTTTCCCATCAGCTCATGTAAAAAGATGATTTTTTTTGTACCAGTTCCTATTATTTTATGCCCTAGTGTTATCATTTTTGCTTTAACTCTTCACTTTTTTCCATATAAATAGTTTGCGTAGGAAAAGCAAAGGCACAGTTGTTTTTTTCTACAAGATCCGAAATCTTTACCATCACATCTTGTTTGGTCTCAAGCCAATCTTCCCACACAGGACTTCTGCTAAAACAATACACAAAAATATTGATCGAACTTCCGGCATACTCATCTATATATACCAAAACATTATTTTTAATCCCAATTAAATCTTCTTTTTTTAAAAGATATGGTTTTTTATCGATATTTAACCTTGAAGTTGCAATCAATGGATGTTCTTGAAGCATCTCTCTTATATCCTCTACTAACTTCTCTATATCACTCATTTTACTGTTATATGTAATTCCTAAAGACATTTTTATTCGTCTTCCGATCACTCTTTTCGACCAATTCATTATCGACATATTTGCAAGTTGTGCATTTGGTACTGTGATCATCGCATTTGCAAAAGTTCGTATACGAGTCGTTCTCATTCGAATATCTACAACGGTTCCCTCAACACTTCCAGCTTCGATCCAGTCCCCTTGAGAAAATGAATTATCAGTGATGATATTTAAAGAACCAAAAAAGTTCGATAGTGTATCTTTTGCAGCTAAAGCAATAGCAATCCCACCAATACCCAATGATGCAATAATCGCTTTGATATCAAAATCTAATTGAATCAATAAAAAAAATAATAAAAAAATCAAAATAACCACTTTGAGTATTCGAAGTAAAAAGTCCACCATCTCTTTTCTCATATTTGGATGATCGCTAAAAAGTTTATCCGAAGAGAGATTTATATAATTATTTAAAACTCGATACAACATATATGCAAAAAGAGCAAGATATATTGTGCTGAACCACGGTATAAGATAATTAAGGCTATTTGTATTTTCTACGAGTAAATATACCGCTATTTGTATTGCAAAAATATATAAAATTATCGATACGATAGAACGAAAACTAGGAGGTAAAAGGTCAAATAAAGAGATATCTAAATTTACAAACTTTTTAGAAAACTTTTTTTCTATTATAGTGCCCAAAAATGGTAAAACTTTTCTATTTATAGCAAAAAACAGAAGAAAAATACCAAATAAGACAACGATTTTTCCTATAGATATATGAAAATAGTAGTGAAAGATCGACGAGATATTTTTGATATACTTTTGCGAATCTATTTTTTCTATCACATACTTTAGACTCAATTCATCCAAAATAATATTACTTGGTCGATATTGATTCATATTTGATGAAAGATAGGTAAAAACAAATAGATCCGCTTTTATTTGCTGAGTGAGTGTATCTAAGGATGTTTTAAACTCTACAGAAAGGGAGTCTTTTTGAGCAGCAACTTCTAAGCCAATAGTTTGATATGTGCTAAGATCTATTTGCTTCAATTTTTTTATAGTATTTTCTAGTAAAGTAATAAAATATTTTTTATCTTTAAAAGAGTTTTTACCATCTATTATCGCATTGACTACTTGTGCAAAATTCTTTTTATTTTCTAAAATAATGATCTTTAATTCATCTCGTAATACGGCAAGATTATTATCATACTTTGAGTTGATATTTATCTTACTACTTAAAAACCGTTTCGTTTTTTCATACTCAAAAAGATCAAAAGGATAGTAAACTTCTTGATTTATATTTTTGATTATTTTAGCCATCTCATCATCAATCTTTTCTATATGTTGTTCTGTGCTAGGTTTGAGTCCTTTATTTTTGATAAGGTGGAGAATAAAACCTATATCATAAGGATTTACCTCATCTGTAGTCTCATCATTATTTGATTGAATTTGTGATGAATTTTCTTGTTTTTGTACTTGTAAAACTGTAGGAATCATACTTTGGGCATTGAGATTTATCGTAAAAAGAAGTACAATAAATATGTTAATTATGTAAGGTTTTAGCGTGTATTTTTGTGTGGTCTGCATCATTCATCCATTATAAAAAGTAAATGAATTATACCACAATAAAGAGAGAAAAAACAGCTCTTTATTGGGTAAGCAAAAATAGCTTAAAGATTTATATTCAACTATTTTTTATATTCATCAATACTATATCTTCCAGCACCTTGTAGAAGAATAACAATTGATGTTAAAATATAAAACATTTGTAACTCAATAGCCCACGCACCATGTTTTGAAAGTGTTAAAATATCATTTGCACTTGTCAATCCAATAGCAACCAACATAGTAACAACAATCAATAAAGATGCAATTCGTACTCTAAATCCTACGATCAACATCAAAGGAGCCAAAACTTCTCCCACATATACACCATACGCTGCAAAAGTAGGAATCCCTGCATTTACAAGCATCCCTTCCATCCCTGTGATTCCATTTGATAACTTATCAATTCCGTGAAATAACATCAAAAAACCTACTGTAAATCGAAGTAAAAATTTTGCACTCTCTTCGTAATCTGTATTCATTATTTATCCTCTTTCTATATTTATTTTAAGTTCATAATATAGCCAATAAAAATAAATTTAAAATGAAAACAATAATATATGCGACTAAGTTGCATTTAAATAAATTCGCTGTATTATTCGAAATATGATAATAAATATCAAAAATTTATAACTATTTAGGAGTTAATATGAAAAAAATATTATTGAGTATATTTTTAATTTTAAACATCACAGCAGCGTATGCAAAAGTCAATGTCGTTGTAAGTATTCCACCACAAAAATCGTATGTAGAAGAGATAGGTGGAGATTTGGTCGATATTACACTAATGGCACCAATTGGAACAAATCCGAACTATTATGAACCAAAAAGATCACAAATGGTAGCTATAGGAAAAGCCGATGTATACTTTACAATAGGTGGAAACTTTGAAAAAGCGTGGCTTCCAAAAATTAAGAACCAAAATAAAGAGATGGAGATATTTGATTGTTCTATAGGTATCCAAAGATTGGATATGAAATTTAATAAAAAATCTAAAAAAATTTCAAGTATTCAAAAACCAAGAAAAGATGTGCATGTATGGACTACACCAAAAAACATAGCCATCATAGGTAAAAATATCTATGAAACACTTGTAAGATACGATCAAAAAAACAAAGAACAATACAAGAAAAACTATGAAGCATTTCTTGAAAAAACACAAAAAACAGATGCCAAAATCAGAACTATTTTTAAAGATCTAGAAAAAGATACAACATTTATGGTGTATCATCCTGCGTGGGGATATTTTTCAAAAGAGTATCATCTTGAACAAATTCCTATCGAAATCGAAGGGAAAGAGCCAAAACCAAGAGAGCTAAAAAAGATGATAGAAAAAGGGAGAAATGCTCAAGTAAAAGCGATATTAACACAGCCAGAATTTTCTACAAAAGGGGCAGAACTTATAGCAAATGAGCTCAATATCAAAGTACTTAAAATTTCACCAATAAATCCACAATGGTCAGAAAATCTTATCAAATTAGCAAATGCAATTGCAGAAAACAAATAGTATGAGCAATATAATAAAATCTGAAATAGCAAACTTACCCACAAGATTTGGTAAGTTTAAAGTAAAAGCATACAAAGATGAGTGTCAAGAACACTTAGCAATTATGAGTGAAGACTTTTTGGATCTTGTCGATCCATTAGTTAGAATCCATTCTGAGTGTCTCACAGGTGATACAATGGGAAGTTTAAAATGTGATTGTAGCAATCAGCTCGATCTAGCACTCAAACTCATCGCCAAAAATGGTGGACTTGTCATCTATCATCGCCAAGAAGGAAGAAACATTGGTCTTGTAAATAAGATCAATGCCTATAAGCTCCAAGATGAAGGATATGACACCATAGAAGCAAACCTGAAGCTAGGATTTGAAGAGGATGAGCGAGATTATAGTGCGGTAGGATTTATCTTAAAAGATCTCAACATCTCAAAACTCCAACTCATCACAAACAATCCAACAAAAATAAATTTTGTAGAAAGTTTAGGGATCGAAATAACAAAAAGAATCCCAGCAATCACCTCGATAAACAAATACAACAAAAACTACATCGAAACAAAAAAAGAGGAGATGGGGCATCTGTTTTAGAAGATAATTATTATATTTATTTTTATAGTAACCTGTGTTACAGTAACAGCGGTTACTATAAATTTACAAAATCAAGTACAATTATCTTATAATAGTAAAAACAATACTATTGGGAACTTTTACAATGCTAAAAACACTTCACATCTTTGCTCTTTATCCATTGATTTTAATCTTTTCTTCATTCTTAAAAGGAAAAAAAACTGTTTATAAAAACTTTTTTACCACTCTACGAGAAAACTCTAAAAAAGAAACCATCTTACAAGTATCATCAAAACAAAATGAATTTTATGAACAAATAAAACTATTTTTTGATAAGAAATCTCCACTTTATGATAAAGCACATATCACTTTTGAGCTAGATCTATCAAAAGCACCAGAAGAGAAAAAATATTTTGCTTTTGATTTTGCAAGAGTTATGAAGATATTTTATACGATGTCTATGCTCAGTTCACGAATCCCAAATAACAATATCGCTGTAAGTTTCCAGATGAATAAACAAAAACTATCTGAAGATCAAATCAATCATCTTTTACGATATGCATTGCTTACTTTTGGATCCAAAAGAGTAGACACTCTTTGCTTTGATACCAAAAAACTGCAAGATGATAAAAGTCTCTTGGCGTATGAAACGATGATTTCATATCTAAACGATACCACCATTATCAACTTCTCAAATGCGAAAAATTTGTATGTGATCACTTGTAAACAAAATAAAAAAACATTTGATATCGTTTGGTCTTCTAGTGAAGATATCGAACTCACTGAGTTTCATAAGGTATATGACAAATATGGTACTTTGCTTACACAAGATATCAAAGTAACCAATAGCCCTATCTATGCATTTCACAAATAAAAGGACATTAGAATGAACACAGATCATTTTTACGACAATCTCAAAACTATTAAAAACTTTCATGATATATCTAAAAACTCCGTTTTTACTGCTGTTCCAAAAGATTGGTTTATTCTTCTATCAGATGTCAAAAACTCAACACAAGCTATCAAAAATGGTAAATACAAAGAGGTAAATATGCTCGGAGCTTTGAGTATCATCTCTGTTTTAAATATTGAAAAAAAACTTGATATCCCTTTTGTATTTGGAGGAGATGGAGCATTTTTATTGATCCCACCTACTTTACTGAATGATGCAAAACAAGCTCTTTTAGCAGTACAAAAGATGGCAAAAGATGCCTATGATTTAGAGCTTCGAATCGGTGCAATTGCTGTAGATGAAATATATCAAAATAATAAAGAGCTCCTTATCACAAAATTTAAAGTAGCACAAGGTTACTCACAAGCGATGCTCAAAGGTAGTGGACTCGCATATAGTGATATACTTTTAAAGTCATCTGACACTTATCATATAAAAGAGAGTATCGATCCAAATTTTTCTGTTGATATCAAGGGACTAGCGTGTCGATGGGAAAATATCCCAAGCCCTAAAAATGAAACAATATCACTGCTAGTTCGAGCTAGTGACCAGTCATATTATAAAGAGATTTTAGAAAATTTAGAAAATATTTTAGGAACAAAAAAAAGTCGTAACCCCATCACTAAAACAAATACAATTTTAAGTTTTGATGATAAAGTACTCGCCAAAGAGGTTTCTTTACATACGCAAAATAGATTTTTAAAAGCCTTACTTATTTTAAAACTGAAGTTTATCAATGTAATGGGGAACTATCTTATGGATTCAAAAATAGGAGAATGGGCAAACTA
The DNA here is from genome assembly GCA_049650525.1 of Arcobacteraceae bacterium. Taxonomy (GTDB): domain Bacteria; phylum Campylobacterota; class Campylobacteria; order Campylobacterales; family Arcobacteraceae; genus JAIOSF01. The sequence goes on along the minus strand of JBASAI010000026.1, from coordinate 481 downwards.
TAGAACGCGTATCACAAACTCAACAGATACAGAAAAATTTGATGACATTTTGAGAATGGTATTTACAGCAGATTTTGCACAAACAAAAAAACTCGAAGCCTATCTATCAAAAGAATACAAAGAGAAAAATCTCACTTATGGACTACATAAAGCAGATGCTTCTTTGATGACTTGCCTGATTTTTGAAACGCATGGAAAACATATCCATTTTGTTGATAGTGCAAATGGTGGCTATGCGATGGCAGCTATTGATTTAAAAGCTCGTATCTCACACTAAAACTATTTTCCTAGATTAAAAATACCTCGAACAAAATGGTATAAAATAAAAAGGAAAAACAGCGGTAATAAAATAGTTTGAAATAAAAATACGATAATCAATGCAACGATATATTCACTCGAATTATCTACTGCAATTTTATATTTATCTATTTTTGTATCATAGTAGTGAGAGTCAAATTTCTCTGTAATTTTACCAAAAAAG
>JBASAI010000025.1:0-1921 GCA_049650525.1 Arcobacteraceae bacterium | reverse complement strand
CTATATAGATACAGCAAACTATGAACATCCAGATGTTGCAAAGTTTGAATACAAAGAGCAATGGGCTCGAAATGATGATTTTGAAAAAGAGAACCTAACTGCACTTTTAGGAAGTGGTTTTGATCCTGGTGTTACTGGTGTATTTGTAAAATATATCGAAGAAAATTATCTTGATACTATTGAGTATATCGATATCATGGATTGTAACGCTGGGGATCATGGATATCCATTTGCTACGAATTTTAATCCAGAGATAAACTTAAGAGAAGTAAGCTCAAATGGACGATATTGGGAAGATGGAAAATGGATCGAAACAAAACCATTAGAAATTCGTATAGATCACGACTATCCAGAGGTGGGAGTAAAACCTTCATATCTACTTTATCATGAAGAGTTAGAAAGTTTAACGAAAAATATCAAAGGGTTAAAAAGAATCAGATTTTTCATGACTTTTGGAGATAGTTATATTGCACATATGAATTGCTTGCAAAATGTAGGAATGTTAGGAATCAAATCTGTTATGCATAAAGGGGTTGAAATAACTCCAATAGAGTTTTTAACTACCCTACTTCCAGATCCTGCAAGTTTAGGTGAAAGAACTCATGGAAAAACAAATATAGGGTGTATTTGTGAAGGATTAAAAGATGGTGTAAGAAAGAAATTCTACATCTATAACATCTGTGACCATCAAGAGTGTTACAAAGAAACAGGAGCACAAGCGGTGAGCTATACCACAGGAGTACCTGCTATGATTGGTGCAAAACTTGTGAATAATGGTACTTGGAATTTAAAAGGGACTAGAAATGTCGAAGAATTTTCTTCTGCTGCCTTTATGGATGAGCTGATGAGTCAAGGACTTCCTTGGAAAGTAGTAGAACTATAAAAGTTCGAAACAATTGATCAAACTATGTAAACCTAAATTTTTATAGGTTTTACATAGATATTTCACGATTTACAATTGTCTTTTCAACTCTTTTTTTAAGTACTTTTCGACAACTTCACTAGCAGTTGTTCCATCAACTTTACTTATCTTTTGAACTTCTAATCCTATACTATTTAATGCTTTTTGCATATTTTCACCAACGGCTTGCGCTAATATAATATTGCAACCTTTTAGGTTTTGTATATCTTGTCTGTGATGTTCAACCTCATCTTCTGATGCATCATGAGTGTGTTTTTCTTCATCATTATGAGCAAGTGCATGCTTATTTACGATGAGATCAACTCTTTTGTCATCTTCATAGATTGCGAAAAACGGCGCTCTTCCTGTTCTTTTAAATAGTGTTTCTTTATCACCATCAACTGGTACTACTATTTTAATCATATTGTATCCTTTGTATAATCTTTTCAATAAAGATATTATTCAATATTATAATATTTATAACTTAATTTAATCTTACTTATTCCACTCAACTTAAAGAGTAATTCAACAAAAAGTAAGTACATAAAGTGTATGATTTATGACATTTTTTAAGGACCATAATGAAAAAAATAAAACAAAAAGATATTGATAAAAATATGAAGAAAAAAGAAGCGCTAAAAAATAGTGTTCCAGTAGAGGAAGAGAAAATAGATTTCATCAAATATATCGCTCTTCAAGTAGTTTTAGGAACTATTGCACTTATTGCGATGATGGTTGTATTGTATATGATTCAAGCAGATACCACAAATGTTTTTCTTCTTGTAATAGCGTATTTTCCATATATCTATATCAAAAGAACATCTCCAAAGAGTCTGCATATATTAGCTTGGAGTATTTATATATTTATTCTTATTTTTGGATTGTTCTTTAGATAAAACAATCTTTTAAAAAATATCTGGAATATCCACATCGATCTCTGGCATATCAGGTATCGATGATGTGTTTGTCATTTGTGGTGGATTGTCATTTAAAGGAGTCATCCCCTCTGGGATATCTACC
>JBASAI010000024.1:0-2660 GCA_049650525.1 Arcobacteraceae bacterium | reverse complement strand
ACAAAATCCTTACTACAGAAGAAGGTGAGGTAAAAGCAGATGTACTGAACTACATCCCAAGACAAAAAGCAAATAATCTTGCAACTGATTCTGGTCTTACTAAAGGTGACTGGTGTCCTATCAATACAAAAACATTTGAATCTAAACTTGTGAAAGATGTTCATATTATTGGAGATGCAGCGATTGCTTCAAGTATGCCAAAGTCTGGTTTTTCTGCAAACTCTCAAGCAAAAGTTGCAGCACTACAAATCGCACGATTATTACGAAAAATGCCAATCATGAATCCTCCAAAACTTGCAAATACTTGCTATAGTTTAGTTGCACCAAATTATGGTATCTCTGTAGCTGCTGTATATGAAGCAGATGGTGATACTATCAAAAAAGTAAAAGGTTCAGGTGGTCTAAGCCCAATGAATGCTTCAAAAGATTTCAGAATCCAAGAATCAGAATATGCTGTAGCTTGGTACCAAAACCAAATGGCAGATATTTTTAAATAATCTGAACAGAAACATAAAAACTCAAATCCGCTTGTCCATCTTCATTTAAAAAATGATTTTTATGATAGATGGCAAACGAGGGTTTTGTAGTGGTTTCAAAACCATTTTTTGGAAACCACTCATGATATACCCATCGCATAAATTTCAAAACATCTTCATGTTTTCCTGTTAAATCAAATTTTGCATAAGTTCCACCTGAGATCAAAAACTTGGGAAGCTTCTCACTTTGAATATCCTCTTTTTCATCTGGTACAATACATGCGATATATTGACAAGACAACAATGGAGTGATAGTCGGATTATCATGATAGAGTGCGATCTGTTTATAGTTTTCAAGATTATTATTGAGTACCCAAGTATAGAGTTGTTGCCATGTTTTTTTAATTGTTTGATCATATCCTGTATGCCTGATATAATAACTCTTCATAGTAGGCATCTGTACAATAGTAGGCTCAATATAATCAAACTGAGCAGTTGATTGTAATACCTGAGAAAACTGAGAAATAATTTTTTTAGAAAACTCTTTATATTTTCCATATTTCCACTCTTTTGGTGTCATATTAAATCGTTGTTTAAATACTCGTATAAACGAAGACTGAGAGCTATATCCACACTGGGAAGCAATGCTTGATATCGTTGAATGCTTATTTGTTATCAAAAGATTGGATGCTTTTTGCAAGCGTATATCTTTTACATTTTCATAAATATTTTTTCCAAAAGCATCTTTAAATATACGGTGCATATGAAACTTACTTATATTAAGGTCATGGCTAAGCTCTTCTATATTGATATCGGTATCGATATGAGTATAAATATAGTACAAAATATCATTGGCTATTTTGGTTCTTTTGTGGAGTGTTTCTATTTTCATAGTTTATTATAGCACTAATGAAGTAAATATTGAGCACTAATAGACAACTTTTAGAGCATTATTTGTAAAGAATAAAAATTTTTATTTCTCTATAATTACAAAAATTAAAGAATCAAAAGGATTAATATGAATACATACCAAATAATGAATTTATGGTATAGTAGTTATAAAAAAGAGGTCTTGGCACATAATATCACTTTAAAAGAGTCGATTGAGATGTTAGCAAATCAACTAAATCTTTCTTACAAACAAGCTATCAATATACTCTATAGCTTGTAATACACCCTAAAACAAAGTACTCTATTCTACTTTGTTTTTGCAGACTGTATCTTTTGTAACTTCTCCACAAGTTGTAGCATACAATATTCCCCAGGCATGCATAGCAGTTAAAACACCTCGAAGTTCTTCTCCTATTTTAGTAAGCGAATATACCACTTTAGGGGGAACTTCTGCAAATACTTTTCTTTTGATCAGCTGTTTTTGTTCCAACTCTTTGAGTTTTACTGTGAGTGTTTTTTGGGTGATTTCATGTACCTCTTCGTGTAACTCTTTATACCTTTTTTCACCATCAAGTAAGTGCCAAACTATCGCTAACTTCCATTTATCATTAAATATATCATTTGTTATTGCTACTGGACACATAAATTCTTTTTCATTTACTATATACATCATTACCTCACATTTAAGTAATTGTACAATATCTAAGCTTTAGTAGATTTTAGTTCATTACATACCTAAAGTATCGTAAGGATAATTTAAGTAGTTACTAGTTAAAATTTCTACAATTTAATTTATAATGGAGTTATATAATGCAAAATGATTTTTCAAAAGCGATGGATTTTAGACACGCGTGTAAAGTGTTTGATGATACAAAAAAGATATCTGATGAGGATATAAAGTTTATTTTAGAAGCTGGTAGAAAATCACCCTCTTCTTTTGGGATGGAAGCTTGGAAGTTTTTAGTGATCACAAACGATGAACTCAAAGCAAAATTACAACCTTTTTGTTGGAACCAACCACAAATCACAACTTGTTCTCATCTTGTAATTGTTCTTACAAATATCAATAGCGTGAAACCAGAGAGTGGACTTCCAGAACAAAGATTCAAAAGAAGAGAGATGCCACAAGAAAAACTCGACTTTTATCTTGATCTCTATGCAAAACATTTGACAAACGAACTAAGCAGTGATGAAAATGTACACCATTGGACAGCAAGACAAACATATATAGCAGCTGCTAATATGATGACTGCTGCTGCATATATCGGCATAGATTCTTGTCCAATAGAAGGG
>JBASAI010000023.1:0-1588 GCA_049650525.1 Arcobacteraceae bacterium | reverse complement strand
GGCATATATCCAGTGTAAGTAATTGAGGTACAATTACTTGCTAAAGTATAACTATACACCCTATCATTACTATAACCAGTAGAGAAAAGCTTACTGTCATTGTCCACAATAAACATACCTCTGGGAGTTCCGTCCCTAGAACCGAAATTAAGAGAAATCGAATCATCAGTTATTGTATCAATCCCTCTTTTTATATTCTTATTGATAGCTACACTATTATTAATAACTAACACATCACTTTCTTGGTCATAATCATCACCATCTACATCCCAAACATTACTAGTTAGTCCTAGTTGAGGAATTTCTTTTGTTACAGATACATTTGGAACTAATACATCTTTTGACAAGGGTATTTCTATCTCTTCATTCTCTGTAAATGATTTTGTTAATGTTGCAAGTGTAGAACTTATTGCATTGATTGCATTATCAGTTTCATCCTTACTATATGAAGAAGGAACGAAACGCCAATTAGTACTTGGTGGAGTATCTTCATTATTATCTATTTTAGATACATAAGAAGTATCTAAAATACTTACAGATTCATTTTTTCCATAAGTCTCACCAGGAACATATTCACCCTTATAATTAATCGCACCTAGTAAGATAGGTGTGATATCATTTATTTCGTCTATATCTGTATTAATTTGATCTATAAATGTTTGTAACTGTGGAATAAAAACAGCAAGTTCTGCACTTAAGTTTTTATTTTCACCTAACCATGCTTGTACCGATATAGCATACAGCCTTGAAGTTTTGTACTCTGTTCTTTTTGGAAAAGTTGTGAGTGCTGTAACTGTTTGTGTAATATTGTCTATCATTCTTCTAAATCTCCTTCTAAACTTTCTATTTCTAGTGTGTACTCTGGTGTTTCTGGATCTACTCCTAAATCTAAATCTATGAAAAATCCATATTGCATCAAAGATGAAACCCAGCGACTACCATCTGCTATGAAAACAACAGGTAAACCATCGACTTTTTTTAATCTTTTGTACACAGTATCTATCATTTCTGTGCCTGATAAAATAACTGGTACAGTCATCGTTTCAACAGGAGTTCTTCTTATTAAATTTACTTTCCCCCAGGTATCTCTTTCTTTTATTGAAGTGGGAATAATTCCCAATTGTGTACCTTTCCAGAGATCGATACCTAAATCTTTTTGTCTTGTGGGAACAATATGCATCGCTTTGGCTATAGAACCTGGATTTTTTATTTTTACTGTTATTTTCATATTGTAATAAATAGGAATAGCAGCTGTGAATCTATCTAAGATGTCTTGCTCAGTCATCGCTGCAATAACTTTATCAAGTGTCTCTATTGTTACTTTAGATGTTAATCTATCTGTGAGTTCTTGCTCTGAAAATAAGTAATCTCCAAAATCAGCTAAATCTTCAGATACTAGATCATAAATCTCTTCAAATACTATCTCATCTGTATCTTTATCTTTCATGATGATCTCTATCTCTTTTGCATCAACTCCAAAAAAAGATAAAGTATCTATATTGATTGCTTCAAATGTATCTTCTATAATTTCAGGGTTTTCTGTTTTTGCATTTGTATCGCCTGCCCACATAGCAAAACGGTTCATAGG
>JBASAI010000022.1:0-3856 GCA_049650525.1 Arcobacteraceae bacterium | reverse complement strand
ACTTTATTTATAGATTTTATGAAATGGAAATAACAAATGGAAAATAAAAAACAATTTATACAAGAACAACCCCCTATAAATATTGGAGCAGATATCTCTGTTCGCTCTTTTGAGATGATTGAAGCAGAGCTTCAAGATTATCCAAAAGCCAAAGATTTTGATGCAAACGAATTAGAAGTGATCAGTAGACTTATCCACACTTCTACTTGTTTTGATGAAGTTTTAAACAATATTTGTTTTACCGACAATGCTATTCCTCGTATACAAAAACTACTTTTAAATAAAGCAAAAATCATTGTAGATGTCAATATGATCAAAGTGGGATTGAGTGACTTTTATCTTGATACTTATGAAAATGAGGTTATTTGTTATATCAAAGAAAAATTCACTTATGAGATGGCTGAAAAAAACAAAACTACTAGAAGTTATGCAGCAGTTGTTGAAGCTATCAAAAGACACAAAGATGAACCACTTATTTTAGCCTGTGGAAATGCTCCTACTTTTATCTATGCAGCTATTAATACTCTTCTTGATGAGGGAGTTGATCTTAAAAATGTAGCATTTTTACTTTTTCCTGTTGGTTTTGTAAATGTAGTCGAATCAAAAGAGTATGGAAAAAGATTTTGTGAACAGTTTGATATCCCTGCTGTTATTATGGAAGGAAGATTTGGAAGCTCCACTATGACTGTTGCTACTTTGCATGCTACATATAAACTGATTAAAGATTATGATGGAAAAGATAAATACAATGGAAAATAAAACACCATCACAATCAAAAAAAGTTTATAACCTTATGGGAAGTGAAGTTGTAGAGGGTTTTACTTGTAAGCCGAAAATATTTGAGCCTGAGAAACCAATCATGCATTTTAAAACGCAAATTTTTTTATGTCATGATGAGAGATGTAAAAAGGCACATAAATCAGATACTTTAGCCGCTGATTTAAGAGATATCTTAAAAGAGGTCAATCTCGCTCGTGGTGAAAATAGAATCAAAATATCTCGAACAGGATGTTTTGGTGCTTGTCGATTTAGATCTGTTGCAAATATTTATGAAAACACTAGAGTAAATGGTCATCCAAAAAATAATAATTTGTGGTTGCGAAATATTCATAAGTATAAAAAAGAAAAATGGATAGAGTTATTTCAAGCATTAGCTCAAAATAAAGATATAGATGATTTAGATTTTAAACAAGTTCCTATGAGCGAAATACAGGAGTATCCAAATGAGTAAAAAAATATATTTAGTAGGTGCAGGTCCAGGAGATGTAGAGCTTTTAACACTCAAAGCTGTCAATATTTTAAAAATTGCAGATGTTGTTTTATATGATGCCTTAGTCAATCCAAAAGCTTTGGATTTTTGTAAAGCTGATGTGATAAAAGAGTATGTTGGAAAAAGAAAAGACAAACACTTGAAAAATCAAGACGAGATCAATAATTTACTTGTAGAGTATGGTAAAACACACGAAGTTGTTGTACGACTTAAAGGGGGAACTCCTTTTGTATTTGGTCGTGGCTATGAAGAGGTTCGTGCTATCGATGAAGCAGGATTTGAAGCTGTTATCATTAGTGGAGTAAGTGCCACTACAAGTGTGCCTGAAAGCTTTATGATACCATCAATTGATAGAAAATTTAATGACTCATATCGTACCATTACTGGGCATGATTTAGAGATCTTTGATGATATAGTGACACACTATCACAAGCGAGAAAATCTTGTGATTATGATGGGTGTACACAACTTAAAAAATATTGTAAATAGTTTGATAAACAAAGGCTTTCCTCTATCTGTACCGATCGCTATTTTGAGTAAAGGAAGCACACCTGATGCTTCAAAAATCATCTCAACTTTAGAAGAGATACAAAAAAAAGATGATAAGTTTTTTACTGATATTAGAGTATTGACTCCTGCTATTGTTTTTGTTGGTGATTCTGTAAATAGTAGCTACACTGATTAAAACTGAATAATACAATGACTAAAATACTCAAGCGAGGATATACCACAGGGGCACACACTTTTATGCTTTTTAATTCTTGTTTGGACTATTTTTTATCGACACAGTTAGTCTCTATTTCCAAAACAAATAAGATGGACAATGATGATTTGGATGTAACAAAAAATTGTGAAATTGTTGTAACTATGAGCAATAATATTGATGATTTGACACTCAATGAAACTTTTCATAATCCTCAAGTGTGTACACAAGGAACAAATAAACTCTCTATCTATGCTGGTTTGGGCGTTGGAGTAGTCACCAAAAAAGGTTTAAAAATAGCTCCTGATTTTGCAGCTATTAACCCTACTCCTTTAAATGCGATGTTTGAGATATTTAAAAAACAAACAGAAACATTGGAACATATAGATATAAAATGTTCTGTGAGTATCACAGATGGGGAGATAATCTCAAAACAAACCGCAAATGCCAAAGTGGGTGTTGTGGGTGGATTATCTATTTTGGGAACAACAGGTATCGTAAAACCTGTGTCAAGTTCTGCTTATATCGACTCGGTAAAAACAGAGATAGAGTTTGCAAAACAAAATGAATTTGATCCACTTATATTTACTTTGGGGAACTCTGCATTTCGAGTTTCAAAAGAGAAGTATGAGGAAGCGCAGATAGTAGAAGTGGCAAATTTCGTATATGACTCTATCGAAATTTCAACAGCTTTGGGTATCAAAAAAGTTATTTTTGTATGTGGCATAGGAAAGATGACAAAAGTATATCAAGGATTCAAAAATACACACAATCGATTTGGATCGATAGATTTTGTACAACTTCAAAAAGATATAAAAGATGAGATCGGGTATGAAGTAGATATCGAATCTACAAAAACAGTAAAGGGCATCTCACAAGAACTAGAAAAAATAGGACTAGTAGATGCGTTGTATACGATGATTGCTAAAAAAGCAAATGAACAAATAAAGGCATGGTTTCCGCTATCAAATGTGGAAGCTTTAATATTAGAACAAAGTGAGGTAACAGGATGGTAACAATTATTGGAAATGGTATGGGTGACTATACTTTTGATAATCTTAAAAATACAAATATCGATTTATCGTCGTTTGATACGATAATATGTGATAAAAACTTTAAAGAAGATGGAAAAAATGTAGTAAAAGGTGGCTATAAAATAGCACGAGAGTATATCTTGGAAAACTACGACAAACAAAATATTTTATATGTAGTCTCAGGAAGTCCATTTTTTTATAGTGCAGGAATTTTAGTAGCACGAAAACTCCCAAAAGATCAAGTAAAAATCATAAACAATACTTCAAGTAGAGTTTATATGCAAGAGAAACTCTTCATCAATGACAATGAGATAGATACAATCTCTTTACACGGTAGACCAAATATAGATTTGACAAAATTTTTAACAAATAGATATACTTTTTTAGTATGTGATAAATTAACAGTTAAAAAGGTACAAGAAGCTATCAAGTTTTTAAAACCGAATGATATAGAAACAACTATTGGTTACAAACTGGGATATAGTGATGAAGTTATCGAAAAGATTGATATCAATACTTTTGATACAGATAGATTTGATCTAACACAACCCTATGTACTGATGATAGAAAAACTGTTTGAGCATAAAAATGGCTTGAGTGAAGATAGTGATTTTGATACAGAACGGGGAATGATCACTAAAAAGTATAAAAGACACTTAACTTTACAAAATCTTGATCTAGAACCAAATCAACTTTTATGGGATATCGGAGCTGGGAGTGGGTCTTGTGGAATCGAAGCGTATGCACGATATAAAACAAATACTATTTTCTTTGAGAAAAACGAAGAGAGAGTAAAACATATACGAACAAATTTGACAAACCATAGAGTGATAAATTGTGAGTTATATG
>JBASAI010000021.1:0-4205 GCA_049650525.1 Arcobacteraceae bacterium | reverse complement strand
ATGTCACTATCTGGAACTATCTCTATTAAGTCAACTCCTGATTTTACAACTCCTCCTATAGTATTGATATTGATTTGTTTTATTATCCCATCAACAGGAGACCTTATAATAGTTTTTTCTAACTTATCATTTTCAGAAACGAGCCTTGCATCTATTTTATTGAGTTCAAAAGATACATCTTGCAACTCTTTATATGTTTCTGATTTGAAACCTTTTACTTTTTCAAGAATTTTATTTTCTGCTTCGGTGATTGCAAATTCAGATCGAGGTAACGATAGCTCAGCAGATTCTAAATCACCTTCTAAAGTATTAAACTCTTTTTGTATATTTAAGAGTTCAATTTTTGATTTAGAACCTGATTGAGTCATTTTCCCTATTGTTTCTACCTGTACTTTTACAATTTTGACACTTCTTTTAAGCTGTTGAATTTTTGATTCGATCTCTCTTCGCTCTTGAACTTTTTGATCCAATTGTAACTCAAGAATTTTTAATGAACTTTTGTACTCATCAATATTATTATTATAAATATTTTTTTCTATTCTTGTGTATTTTTCAAACTCTTTTACTTTCTCTGGAAAATTAATTTTTGGTCTACTTTTCGTTGGATTATATTTAATTTGAGCACTAAGTCGTGCTTTCTTTGCCAATAAAACTAAACTTTCCTCTTTTGCTTCTTCCAGAGATGCTTGAAATCTTGTTGTATCAATTTTCATTAATGCTTGTTCTTTTTTTACACTCTCTCCACTTCGAACTAAGATCTCTGATACAAGTCCGCCATCTAAATTTTGAACTTTTTGGATTTTATCAGAAGGGATAACTTTTCCTTCTCCTCGTGCCATCTCATCCACTTCAGCGATCATTGCCCAGACAATAAGTCCAGTAATAATTATCACTATACTTACAAATAGTAAGTCAATTGTAAACTTTGGTTTATCATAGGCATGACCATAAAGGGGATTTACAAAACCTATATCTTTTTCATTTGTTGTAGACATGTTGTTATACACCTTTCCCTTTGAGAACTGTTGCTTTTGGTCCATCTGCAATAACTTTCCCATTATCAAGAACAATTACTCTATCAACCAATGATAATACAGACATTTTATGAGTTATAATAATAACCGTTTGATCAGATATCACATCCCTCATTCTTTGTAAGAATGCATTTTCTGTCTGTTTATCCATTGAGTTTGTTGGTTCATCAAATAACATGATATTTGGTTTACTGATTAACGCTCTTGCTAATGTCACAGATTGTCGCTCACCGCCACTTAAACCTTCACCTCTCTCACCTACAAGCAGATCATATCCTGATTCATGTTTTCCTAAAAACTCATGAACACCAGCGGCTTTTGATGCTGCAATAACCTCTTCATCTGATACATACTGTTCACCAATGGTTATATTTTCTTTTATAGTTCCCATAAATAAAAATGGCTCTTGTGGTACACACCCAATTGATCTTCTTAAATCTACTGGATCTATTTGTCTTATATCTGTATAGTCAACTAAAACAGAACCACTTGTTGGTTCATATAGATTGAGTAGTAGTTTTCCTAAAGTTGATTTACCAGAACCTATTTTTCCTAAAATAGCAACTTTTTCGCCTTTTTTGATCGTAAGATTTATATTTTTAAGCGTTTCAAAATTTTGACCTTTATAAGAAAAACTCATATCTTTAAACTCAATATCACCATTTAAATTTGGACGGCTAATATAGTTTTTATCACCTTTTTCAACATCCATCTTCATGATCTCTTCGATATTATTCATAGAAATAATTGTTTGGTCATATCGTATAACCATACCAACAATTTGTGATATTGGAGCAATTACTCGACCATTTAACATCATCGCTGCAATAATACCACCCATGCTCATCTCCCCTTCAAGTGATAAATACACACCTAAAACAATAATAGCAATATTTGACAGTTTAGATATAAATCCTGTAGTAAGTGTTGTAAACTGTGATAACATCTGAGATTTTTCACCATAATACAGTGTTTGGTTTAATGACTCATCCCAATTTTTTTTCATCCTATTTTGAGCTCTAATACTTTTGATGATCTCTAAGCCAGCGACTGATTCATTAAGTGTCGTTTGTTTAAGTTGCTCTTCTTTTGCTGATTTCTCAACAACAGCTTTAATCTTATTTTTCATAGACCATGATAAAAGCAAAACAAGCACAACAGTACCAACACTAATCCAACCTAAAGGACCTCCAAAATAAAAGATAATTGCAATAAACAATAAAGTAAAAGGAATATCCACAAGTGTAGCAATAGTCGCACTCGTAAAAAAATCTCTTACACTTTGAAAAGATTGTAATCTACTCACAAACTGACCTGTTGAGCTTGGTTTTTCACTGAGTCTAATATTTAAAAGCTGATCAAATATTTTATTACTCATAATCAAATCGGCTTTCTTACCAGCTTTTCCTAAATAATAAGCCCGAAGTAAAGAGAAGATCAGATCAAAAGTAAGTATAAAAACTATTCCAAAAGTCATAGCAAGTAATGTTTCTAATGCATTATTGGGTAAAACTCTATCAAAAACATTTTTCATAAAAAGAGGCATAGCCAATACAAATAAGTTGATAAAAATAGCAGCAATAAGAACTTTTCTATAAAGTCCTATGTTGGCTCGTAACGCTCCCCAAAACCATTTTTTAGGTTGAGGAATAATAATTTCATTTGATATTTTATTTTCAAATTTATATGTCGGTTTGATAATGATCACTTCATGTGTAAACTCATTTTCCAAGTCATCAATAGACATCTTGATTTCACCTTCACTTAAACCTGGGATAATGACACCAGCCTCATTTTTTTCAAAATCTATATTTAAAAGTATACAAGCTCGATTTTTATCAAGAACTAGAACTACTGGAAATGCTAGTTTTGATATCCCTCGTAATTCTCTTTGTACAACTTTAGATATAAGTCCAATACGCTTCGAAGAGTGTACAAAATCTTGTACAGTCATCGAGTTATTATGAATTGGTAAACTAGAAATCAATGATTCTTTTGATGTATGACGCTGATAAAACAATGAGATTAAATAGAGTGATTCAAGTAAAGAATCTACGGTTCTTTTTTCCATCATCTTTTCATTATTAATATCATTGTTTTTCATTATTTTATTCCTTTAATTTTTAATTATTATATAAGTTTTTTAATCGATTTTCATCTTCATTGATCTGTACAGAATCTTCAACAGGTGCATCATCAAACATATTTAAAAGATCTTCACTTAGTGTATTGTTGCTACCGTTATCTTGTACATCAGAGTTTTTTGGTATAAAATTATATCTGTCACAAGTTTGTTTATCTTCCATAAGTATTACATCACTTAACATAGACATGTTAAATAATAATTCATAATACGAACCAATATAATCAAACTTTTGTTGAATTTTTTCAATACTTGATCGATATAACTCTGCTTCAGCATTAAGAATATCAATAAATGTTCTTGTACCATCTGCAAGTTGTTTTTTATAAGTTTTTAAAATATTAAAATTATCTTCTTCATACAATTCTATATTTTTAATTCTTTTTTCAAAATTATAAAAAGTGTTGTAAGCATTTTTGATTTCTAGAGTCACTTCTTTTGTGATAACATCAATCTTTTTTTGCTCTTCTTTTAAAAATATTCTTTCTTTTTCTGTCATGTAATAAGTTTTACCACCTTGAAAAAGATTCCAACTTAAATACAATCTTGCACTATATGTATCTTGTCTCCCATTCTCTTCTAATTCTATATCGTTATCCAATTCCGCTTGAAGTTGTAGCTTCAATGTTGGTTTGTATCCAGCTCTTTCTTGCGTAATTTTCGCACCTTGCTCTTTTGTTTTTGCAATTTGCTCTTTAAGTTTATAACTTCTTCTAAGACCCTCTTTTACTGCTTCTTCTATTGTTGCAGGGAGAAAATTTTTATTTACTGTTGGTCTACAAATATCACCTTCTAGTTCTTTTCCCACAAGTTGTTCATAGAGATTGAGAGCTTGTGTTTGTTCGTTTTCTTGTTCATAAAAACTATCTAAAACAGAATGGTATTTTGATTTTACTTGATATGTTTCTAAGATTTCACCACTAATTGCTTCTTTCTCTTTAGCCATTTCAAGATATTTTTCATGTGCTTTTATATTGTGTTCTGATAAAGCTACTAGCTCTTGTCTACTTGCTAGATCAATATATGCA
>JBASAI010000020.1:0-6667 GCA_049650525.1 Arcobacteraceae bacterium | reverse complement strand
GATTACATATAATGACTGGTTTAAGGTTGGAGATAGCTCAAGTATCACAGAAAAAGAGCTTGAAACACTTCATGAAAATGCAAAGGCTCTTATCCCTTGGAGGAAAGGTCCTTTTTCTTTGTGTGGTTTAGAGATCGATAGTGAATGGCAAAGTAACTTAAAATACAACCTGATCAAAAAACACTTCTCTATAAAAGATAAAATAGTAGCTGATGTAGGGTGTAACAACGGATACTATATGTTTCGCATGCTTGAAGAAAAACCTAAAAGATTAGTAGGCTTTGATCCTTCTGCTATATTTAAAACACAATTTGATTTTGTAAATCATTTTGTTAAAAGTGATATAAAATATGAGCTCTTAGGAGTAGAACACCTTGAGTTTTATGAACACAAATTTGATATGCTTTTTATGCTTGGAGTTTTATACCATAGAAGTGATCCGATTGCCTCACTTAAATCTTTAAATCGAGCTTTAAATAAAAATGGTGAAATCATCGTAGATAGTTTTATGATCGATGGAGAGGAAGAAGTAGCATTGTGTCCAGAATCGAGATATGCGATGATACCAAATGTTTATTTTTTACCTACTGTAAACTGCTTTAAAAACTGGCTCAAACGAGCTGGTTTTACTGATATAGAACTGATCGAGATCACCACAACAGATGATAAAGAACAAAGAGTGACACCATGGACTTTTGGTATGAGTCTAGATGATTTCAGAGATCCAAATGATCCTACAAAAACAATCGAAGGCTACCCTGCTCCCAAACGAGCATACTTTAAAGCGAGAAAAAAATAAATCATGATATATGATCTTATAGTTGTAGGCTCTGGAGCAGCTGGACTCGCAGGTGCGATTAAAGCAGGACGAGAAGGCAAAAAAGTCTTACTTTTGGAAAAACTCTCGCAAATAGCTACAAAACTCAAAGCCACAGGTGGAGGAAGATGTAATCTGAGCAATACACTTGACAACACTACATTTATGCAATCTTTTGGTAAAAATGGTCGATTTATGACAACGGCTATAAATAAAATGAATCATGAAGATTTAAGAGATTTTTTCACTAGTTTAGATCTGGAAACTCATATTCCTGATGGTTTTAGAATATTTCCAGTAACACATAGTTCTACAACAGTTATCAATGCTCTGCACAATGAGATGAAAAGATTAGATATCGAAGTGCTATGCGATGAAAAAGTAGAAGAGATACTCACCAAAAACGACTCTATAACCGCAATAAAAACACAAAAAAACAGCTATAAAACGCACAATATACTTCTTGCAACTGGTGGAATGGGATATCCAAAAATGGGTGCAACTGGGGATGGCTTTGAGATTGTAAAAAAGTTAGGACACACAGTCACAAAGCTCTATCCAGCGATGATGCCATTAAGTACCAAAGAGTCTTGGCAAGGAAACTGTAGAGCAGATACCATCTCAAAAGTGACGATAAAAGTCAATATACCAAACAATAATAAACTCAAAAAACTCACAGCAGTTGGTGACCTTATATTTACCTCTACAGGACTTCGTGGTCCTGTTATTTTAGATTTTGCACGAGAGATTACCCCTTTTTTAGATACTTATGATGAAGTGCCTATTTTAGTAAATCTCACACACGGTATGAACGAAGATGAGATCATCAAAAAGCTTAAAGAATTGAGCGCAAAATATATCGATAAAAATATTGTTGAAGTTTTATCCTCTATTATTCCTACATCTTTAGCTGTTGAATTTTGTACCTTATGTAATATAAAAAAAAATATAAACTATAAGCATATAAAAGGTGAATCCAAAAACAAATTGATCAAGATTTTGGCATGGACACCTTTTACCATAAATGGACATGATGGTTTTAACAAAGCGATGATCACAAGAGGAGGAATCACACTTAAGGAAATCGATCCAAATACGATGCAAAGTAAGCTTATAAGAGGTTTATATTTTGCAGGGGAAATTGTAGATATAGATGGTCCTTGTGGGGGATATAATCTACAATGGAGTTTTTCAAGTGGCTCTTTAGCTGGGGAACTTTTGTCTACCTTATAATATTCATAAATAAAATATTGTTAATTAAAAATCATACTCATTTGACTCAAATAATTATAATTAAATTAAATAATTATATGTGACTTTTAGTAGCATTATTTTTTCTTTTCAATTATAATTTTACACTTTCGTTATATAGTTAAAAAATTTAATAATTCTTTAACTCAAATTGTGAGAGACTACAAAATATAATTAATAAATTCAAAACGGAGAACACATGAAAGCATCAGACTTATTTATAAAAGCCTTAGAAAATGAAGGGGTAGAATATATTTTTGGTATACCTGGAGAAGAAAACCTTGATTTTCTTGAATCACTAAGACAATCTAAAATTGAACTAATTTTAACACGACACGAACAAGGTGCAGGTTTTATGGCTGCAACATACGGAAGATTAACAGGTAAGGTTGGAGTTTGTATCTCTACTCTTGGGCCCGGTGCTACTAACTTTGCAACAGCTGCAGCTTATGCACAACTAGGTGCTATGCCAATGTTGATGATTACTGGTCAAAAACCAATTAAAAAATCAAAACAAGGTAGATTTCAAATTATTGATATCGTAGGAATGATGAAACCTATGACTAAATATGCTAAAACTGTTGTAAACGGAAATAACATTCCATCTATGGTAAGAGAAGCATTTAAAGTTGCAACTACAGAAAGACCTGGTGCTGTACATATTGAGCTACCAGAAGATATTGCTGAAGAAGAAGTTGAACTTAATATTTATCCAGTAAGAGATTTTAACTATCCTACAGCTTGTAAACAATCAATTGCAAATGCAGTTGCAATGATTGAAAAAGCAGAAAGACCATTATTACTTATTGGTGCTGCTGCAAATAGAGGTGAAATTTCTGGAGCATTAACAAATTTTGTTGATCAAATGGGGATTCCATTTTTCTCAACACAAATGGGAAAAGGTGTAGTTGATGAAAATCACGAATTATGTTTAAGTACAGCAGCTGTTTCAAAAGATGACTTTATTCATTGTGCAATTGACAGAGCTGACTTGATCATCAATGTTGGTCATGATGTTATTGAAAAACCACCATTTTTTATGGAAAATAAAGAAGGTGCTACAAAAGTACTTCACTTAAACTTCTTCCCATCTGAAGTTGATGATACTTATTTCCCACAATTAGATGTTGTAGGTGATATTGCAACAAGTGTAGATGCATTAACAGAAGCACTTACAGTACAAGATCATTGGGATTTTGATTACTATGCTAGATTAGCAGTAGAGATCAGAACAAGACTAAGTAAGTATTTTGGTGATACAAGATTTCCTATCTTACCACAAAGAGCAGTAAGAACAATTAGACAAATTCTAGATCCAAAAGATATTGTAACTCTTGATAATGGTATCTATAAACTTTGGTTTGCAAGAAACTATAGATGTGCACATCCAAATACATTATTATTAGATAATGCACTTGCAACTATGGGAGCTGGACTACCTTCTGGTATGGCTGCTAAAATGGTACGACCGGAACAAAAAGTTGTATCTGTATGTGGTGATGGTGGATTTATGATGAACTCACAAGAGATTGAAACTGCTGTTAGACTTAAATTAGACTTAACAGTAATTATCTTAAATGACAACTCTTATGGTATGATCAAATGGAAACAAGCTGGTATGGGATTTGACAACTACGGTTTAGATCTTGAAAACCCTGATTTTGTTAAATATGCAGAAGCCTATGGAGCACATGGACATAGACCAACATCTTGTGATGATTTTTCTGAAACACTAGAAAAATGTGTAAATGGTAAAGGTGTTCATATTATTGACTTAGCTGTAGATTACTCTTTAAATCATGTAATTTTAAATGATTTATTAGCAAATAAGCAGTGTTTGGTATAATCAACAAGTCATAAAATAAATATAAAATAAATACAAAGGAAAAAAATGAGCACAATTGAAGTTACATCACCATTTGATGATAAAGTAGTAGGAACAGTTCCATTCTCAAATGTAGAAGAGGTACAAGCAGCTGTAGATCTAGCACACACAACTTTTCACGATCAGAAAAATGCACTTCCAAAGTACAAAAGAAGTGAGATCTTAGAAAAATTAGGCGAGTTAATGAGCTCACAAATAGAAGAGTTAACTCTTCTTTGTGCATCTGAAGGTGGTAAACCTTACATAGATTCTAAAGTAGAGATCAATAGAGCAATCAATGGTGTACAACTTTCAATTGAAGCTCTAAGTTCTTTTGAGGGGAAAGAAGTAGCTATGGGTCATACTGCATCAAGTGCAAATAGAATGGCATATACATTTAAGGAGCCTATTGGTGTGGTTGCTGCTGTATCTGCATTTAATCACCCTTTTAATTTAGCTATTCATCAAGTTGTACCTGCTATTGCTGTTGGGTGTTCAGTTGTTATTAAACCAGCAACTCAAACTCCAATGTCAGCACTTAAACTTATCGAACTTTTAAGTGAGGCTGGTCTTCCAAAAGGTTGGGCACAAGCTGTAGTTTGTGGAAGAGAAGCTGGTGAGTTACTTGTAACTTCTCCTAAAGTTAACTTCTTTACATTTATAGGTTCTGGGACTGTTGGTTGGTACCTGAACTCTAAAGTTGCAAATGGTACAAGAGTTGCACTTGAACACGGTGGAGTTGCACCTGTTATAGTTGAACCAGATGCTGATATCGATGCTATGATTCCTGATCTTGTAAAAGGTGGTTTTTACCATGCTGGTCAAGTTTGTGTATCTGTTCAAAGAATATATGTACATGAATCAATTGTTGATGAAGTTGCAAAAAAAGTAGCTGATTCTGCTTCTAAATTAATCGTTGGTGATCAAATGGATCCTAAAACTGAAGTTGGACCACTTATTAATAACAACGAAGTAAATAGAATTGAAGAGTGGGTAAATGAAGCAATTGAAAAAGGTGGAAAAATATTAACTGGTGGGAAAAGAATTTCAGCTTCTTGTTTTGAACCAACTGTTATTTTAAATCCTGCTGATGATGCTATCATCTCTCAAAAAGAGATTTTTGGACCTGTTGTTTGTATCTATACATACTCTGATATTGAAAGTGCTTTTGATAGAGCAAACTCTTTAGATGTTTCTTTCCAAGCTGCAGTTTTCACAAAAAATATTGATACTGCTTTAAAAGCTGTAAAAAGATTAAGTGGAACTGCTGTTATGGTTAATGATCATACTGCATTTAGAGTTGACTGGATGCCTTTTGGAGGAGCAAATGCTTCTGGACTTGGTATGGGTGGAATTCACCATTCAATGGTAGAGATGAGTAAAGAAAAACTTATGGTAATAAAATCTCCTGTTTTATAGTAACTCTTTTCTAAGAATATTAGAATTAAAAAGTCAAGATAGAAATATCTTGGCTTTTTTTGTGTCAATAATATATTAGATTAGATACAATACACAATGAAAAAAAATGAACTTTTAACAAAAGATATTCGTACTCTTATCAAGCAAATAGCTATTCCATCAAGTATAGGGATGTTTTTCAATACAATGTACAATGTCATAGATACTTTTTATGTAGGAATGATTTCCACTATTGCCATCACTGCACTCTCCTATAGTTTTATGGTATTTTTTATGATTTTATCAATTAGTTTTGGTCTTTCTTCTGCTATTACAGCTCTTGTTGGAAATAGCTTAGGAAAGCACAAACATAAATTAGCCCAAATATTTGTAATAAATGGAATGACATTTATAGCAATCGTCTCAACCATTTTATGTATTGTAGGTTTTATATTTCTTCCTGATATCTTTAATTTACTAGGCGCCAAAGATGAAGCACTAAGATTATCCTTAGAATATACAAATATCATCTTAATAGGAGTTGTCCCTATGCTTTTAGGATTGGGTGCAAATGCAGTTCTTATAGCAAAAGGAGATACAAAAAGTTATCGAAATACTTTGATGTTTGGATTTTTCTTAAACCTGCTTTTAAATCCACTTTTTATCTATGGATACTCTATCATTCCTGCATTTGGATTTGCTGGTGTTGCTTACTCTACTGTACTAATTCAGTTTATTACATTTTTTTATATTATGTTTAAACTGTATAAAACAAATCTTTTTAATTTTAAAATACCAAAAATGTTTTTACCAGATAAAAGAATTTATAAACAATTATTCACACAAGCATTACCCATGAGTCTCAATATGTTTATCATGTCACTAGGAACTATGCTTATCATGTATTTTGTATCTTCTTATGGATACAAAACTGTCGCTGCTTTTGGAATAGGATATAGAGTTGAACAAATCATCCTCTTACCAATGCTTGGACTCAATACTGCTGTAAGTGCTATCGTAGCAAACAACTATGGAGCTAAAAACTTTGATCGTATTTTTGAGGTTATCAATAAAGCTTTAAAATATGGATTTATTATGTCACTCATCGGAATTGTATTTTTATTCTTTTTTGGTAAAGTTATCATTGGTTTTTTTGATGAGGATGCTGAAGTGATACAAACAGCATATCATTATGTGATGATTGAGAGTTTTATCTTTTTTGCATTTATTACACTTTTCATCGCAAACTCTGTACTTCAAGGGATCAAAAGACCCTTTATCATCCCGTATATAAGTGTTTACAGACAGCTATTTATGCCATTTATTTTATTGTATAT
>JBASAI010000019.1:0-4375 GCA_049650525.1 Arcobacteraceae bacterium | reverse complement strand
GTACTTACCAATAACATCACCGACAATTCTCGCAGATTTTTTATAAGGAGTTCTTGAAGTCATATTGAGATCATGCATTGCAAAAAGAATTCTTCTATGTACTGGTTTTAAACCATCTCGTGCATCTGGTAGCGCTCGACCAATTATGACACTCATTGAATAGTCTAAGTATGAAGTTTTGATTGAATCTTCAATTTTAATATCAACTATATCTTGTGATTCGAAAAGATTTTCCATGTGTTATGATTACCTTTATTTTTAAAATTACTTTATTTTATCTAAATATTGCTTAAACATCAAAAAAGGCTAAGTAGTTACACTTAGCCTTTTTATCTATCACTTTTCAAGAATTATTTGTTTTTATGATCCATAATCATTGCATATGCTTCATCTTTAAGTTTTAGCTTTTCTTTTTTCATTCTTTCGATTTCTGCTGGATCGATATGATCAACTCCATCTTTTTCAGCTTTATCAAGCTCATCATGAATCTCATTATGTGCGTCAAACACTTTTTTGAAGTGTGCGTTAGTTGTTTTTAATTCTGTTACAATATCTCTGTATTCGTGAAACATTCTTAGTCCTTGTGTTTATTTAAGAAATGGTATCAAACATATACTTAAAGTTTCATAGTATTATTTTTTTTATAGTTAGGTATAAAATCTTTAAAGTAAATATATCGTATAATACTTTTAATGAATATATTAACTAAACTTAAACAATCTGTAAAGAGCTTAACCATTCTATATATTGAAGCTGATTTGAATTTTCACAGTGGTGTAAATGCATACCTCGAAACACTTTTTAAAGATGTTTACGCGGCACATAATGCTGCCAGTGCTATGAGAGAATACATGCAACATAAACCAGATATAATTTTGACTGATTTATGTTTTGCAGATAAAAATTCTTTTGAAGTAATAATAGATATAAAAAATATCAATGATGAAGTACCCATCATTGTATTAAGTAACAGAAATGATGAGTTTGAATTACTTGAATCTTTGGATTTAGATATAGTAGCATTATTAGAAAAACCTTTTGATAAAAACCTTTTAAATAATGCCTTATTATTAGCTGCAACAAATATCGCGGTAAAGACTCAGACTCCCACAGCTATACAACTTATTGAATATTCAATAATACAAAAAACACAAACAGGATGTATCAATAACTATAAAGGTCTTGTGATAAAGCATCCAAGTGAACTTTTATCATTTCATCAAAATAAAATGAAAATGAAAATTTCTACAGTACAATTTATTGCGGCGATATACGAAAAACAGATTATCATTGTTATTGATAACAATCATATTATTGCAGATGTTATTGATGCAAATCAAAAAGAAAATCAAATCACTGTTGCAAATTTTGAACTTTTAGTATCCCAAAAAAGAGATAATAAAAATAAGAGAATAACAGTAGATAAAAGTTTTAAAGTAAAAATTCAATATAAAAATATACATGTAGAACTACAAACTTTAGATGTTTCATATGATTACATATCGATGGAAAGTGACAAAAATATTTTTATAAATGTAAATGATACTATTGATTTAACTATTGGTTTTGAGATAAAAGCACCAAGTCAATTGATAAAAGAAAAGAATTTTACAAAAGTTTTTGCTACTGGAAAAATTATTAGAGTTGAAAAGAAAAATAATAAACAAAATATTATTGCAGAATTATTTGTCAAAAGAGCAGGGCAAAATGTATTTAAAAAATATTTACAAGAAAGAGAATTGGAAATTATCACTGAATTTAAAAAGAAAATGCAATAATAAGAAATGAATAAAACACTTAAAACGCTACTAATTAAAACTAAAAAATCTGTTTTTTCACAACAAATAGGAAACAATACCTCAAATATAAAAGGGGAAGGGTATGATTTTGTAGAGTTAAGAGAGTATGAAGATGGTGAAGATATTCGAAAAATTGATTGGGTTATTAGTGCGAAGATGCAAAAGCCATTTGTCAAAGTATTTCACACTCAAAGAGAACTAAATATAAATATTGTTCCTATTTTAAATGGAAGTACCTATTTTGGTACAAAAATACTCAAAAAAGATATCATCACAGAGATATGCTCCACACTTGGATATATAGCTGGCGCTCAAGGAGATAGTTATAGTAGTTATATCGCAAATGAAGATGCATTTTTAAATACGCAAACAACAAAAAAACTTTTGGGTGTACAAAATATGGTAGAGAAGATTTATCATTATGACCCAATCGGAAAAAATGTAGACTATGCAAAGTTAACAAACACTCTATCTAAACAAATTCGTAAAAAATCAATTATTTTTCTCATAGGTGATTTTTTCAATACTGAAAAACTCAACTTAAAACCACTTTCGAAAAAACATGAAGTAGTGGTGATCATTGTACGAGATCGCTTTGAAGAATCACCCATAGCTATTGGAAGTGTGAATTTTACAGATCCTAGTAGTTCTCAAGTATTTGATGGTGACTTGAATAGTTCGCTTGCTTTAAATTATAAGCAAAAAATACAAAAACACGATCATGAATTGTATCAAAACCTCAAAAAATCTGGTATTGAATTTACCAAGATTTATTCTGATGAAAATATCATAAAAAAGCTCGCTATTCTCTTTCATACATAAGTTACTCATTGTAATAATATAATTTTTTATTTATAAGTTGTTTTTATATTATAATGAGTATAATTAAGTCTTCAAATCATATGGATATGAAGAGATGAGAAAAGAGGAAAAACATAATGGAAATAGCACTATATCTTGTATTATTCATTTTAGTAAATATGATAATATATGATAAATATATACAAAGAAAACACCAGTTACTTATAAACTATCCAGTAATAGGACGAATGAGATATTTTTTTGAGGCACTACGAGAGCCTTTTAGACAGTATTTTGGTGATGAGAAGTTTTATGAGTCAAAAGATAAAGTTGATTGGGTCTATAAAGCAGCAGATGATTTAGCAGGATATGCTTCTTTTTCTCCAACACAACCACAAGAAAATCCAAAATTTTTAATGAAACACTCAAATAGTCCTCTCAATGACAATGAGGTAAATCAAGAGTTTTCAGTAACTTTTGGAGAAAATAGAGAGATTCCATATACTGCAAAAACGATTATTGCTAGAAGTGCGATGAGTGATGGTGCTATTTCTCCTGAAGGAACACGCGCATTTACAAAAGCAGCATATGATGGAAAGTTTCCTATAAATACAGGAGAAGGAAGTCTTACTACTAATTTCTTTTTTACCCATAGAGAACATAATCATGCTTATATGACTCGTGTAAAAATCGATGGATTTAACAAAAAAGTTTTTCATATCATAAAGTTTTTTTTCAATAATTATATAGCAATACAATATTTTAGAAAAAAGTTTCTTTCTCCAAAAGAGTCAGATACCTATATTTATGATCAAGATGCATATGAGTTTTTTAGACCAAATTGGGATGCTCCATTAGAAAACTTTCCAAGAGAAGTACCCAAAGATATGCCAGATATTATTTTTCAGATGAGTTCAGGACTTTTTGGGGTACGAAATAGTGAAGGGACATTTGATGATGAAAGATATCAAAAAACAATGTCTTTTTGTCAAATGACGGAGATCAAGTTAGCCCAAGGTGCAAAACAAACAGGTGGAAAAGTATCAGCTGAAAAAGTAACGGATTCTATTGCCTACTATAGAAATGTTCCTCCACATCAAGCAGTAGTATCTCCAAATAGATTTCCTTATGCACATACTATTACAGAACTCTTTGATTTTGTGGCAAAACTTCAAAATTTATCGAAAAAACCTGTAGGGATTAAAATAGTTATATCGAGTCGTGAAGGGGTAGAAGAGTTTGCAAAAGAGATGCAAAGACGAAAAGAGAATTGTATCCCAGGGATTCCAGATTTTATAAGCATTGATGGAGGAGATGGGGGAAGCGCTACGGCTCCATTATTTTTGATGGATAGAGTTGGTTTTCATGTTAACGATGCTATTCATATAGTCGATGATGTTCTTAAAGCTTATGGAGTACGAGAGAGTGTAAAACTGATTGCAGCCAGTAAAATACTTACTCCTGATGATATCGCTGTTGTGATGGCTTTGGGAGCTGATTTTATCTATTTAGCGAGAGGATTTATGATGAGTGCTGGGTGTATTCGTGCACGGATGTGTTCGGGACATGGATCGCATCAGTGTCCGGTAGGACTGGCTACTCAAAAGAAAAATTTACGACGATCGTATTTGGTATATAAACAAGCAAATAAAACAGTAAATTATCATAAAAATCTTTTATCTGGAGTCAAAACAATTTTAGCTGTTATGGGGATCAAAGATGTAAAAGATTTAAAAAAAGAGCATATCACATTTATCGATAGAAATGGTTTTATC
>JBASAI010000018.1:0-9149 GCA_049650525.1 Arcobacteraceae bacterium | reverse complement strand
ATCAATGTCCGTATCACTATTATCGCAGATGATGGTACGATTTATGGTGAAAGTGATAAGGATTTTGAAACGATGAATAATCATCTTAATAGAGTAGAAATCATTCAAGCCAAACACCAACCATATGGTTCTTCGATACGATATTCAAACACTATCAAAAAAGAGCTTTTATATGTTGCTAAAAAATTTCAACTAGATGAAACAAAATACTACATCAGAATTGCAAGAGATATTGAGCTCGTAAACCAAAAGTTTTTTGATGTTTCATTAAAAATTTCGTTGGTATTTTTACTTTTTATGGCAAGTGCCTTTTATATCTCATTACGCATTAGTAAAAATGTACAAGCTCAAACACAACATATCGTAGATTTTTTACATACTTTGAGCAATCAAAAAAAAGCAGTCATCATCAACTCTACTTATTCTTTAGAGTTTCATACTATAACGAAGTTATTGACCTCTGTATCTCAAAGCTTATCAAAAAAAAGCAAACAAAAATCCAAATATACAGCAAAACTAAAGCTCTTAAATAGACAAAAAGATGATATCATCTCAGCTATTTCACATGAGTTCAAAAATCCAATTGCGGTTATTAGCGGTTATACCCAAACACTTTTAGAAGATTTAGAAATAAATCAAAACATACGAGAGAAGTTTTTAGGAAAAGTACTTTCAAATGCACAAAAATTAACAGCTATGATAGATAGACTTAGACTCTCTACCAAACTTGAAGAAAACAAACAAAGCTATACTTTTAAAAAGTGCAATATCAAAGAACTTCTCTCTCAAATAAGTGATGATTTAGAAGCAACTTACAAAGACAGAGAGATCATCATCTTAGGCCCTGATGTAGTTGTTGAAGCGGATGAAACGATGTTTAGTATCGCTATGACAAATATCATCGAAAATGCTTTGAAATACTCACAAGACAATGTCATCATAGAGATAAATGCAAAATATATAAGTATCAAAGATACAGGCATAGGGATCAAAGAAAGTGATATCTCAAAAATCACCAATAAGTTTTATCGAGTATCCTCAAACGAATGGAATAACTCATTAGGGATCGGTCTTTCTTTAGTAAAAAACATCATCGAGCTTCATAAATTTTCGCTCGAGATTACAAGTATTGAAAATGAAGGCTCTACTTTTAAGATCGTGTTTTAACTATTTTATTCTTATTATGAATCTTTAGTTAAAGGCAATATGATTTTAAAAGATGCTCCTTTAAATAATTTTTCTTTATAAGTATATTCTACATTTGATGCTGTGATTTCTCCTTGCATCGCATTGACAATCAAATTGTATGTCATATGTAGACCTAGTCCTGTTCCTTGAGATTTATGTTTTGTTGTAAAATATGGTTCAAAAATATTTTTGATAATAGCATTATCAATTCCATTTGCATTATCTTTAAACTCTATAATTATTTTGCCATTTCGTATCTCTTGTGTGATAAAAAGATATCTATTGTCTGGCTCATTATTTTCTATAAGAGCATCTTTCGCATTATTAAACATATTTATAAAACATTGCATCAGTTCACTTGGATACCCTTCTATTTGAGTTTCATTTAAAAGTTCAATAAAAACTTGTATTTGATGTTTATTGATCGTTGCATCCACAATATTAAGACAATCATCAATCTCTTTTTTTAAGTCAAATTTAGTTTTATATGAATCACCCTGAATAAAGTTCTTAAAATCATCTATTGTTTTTGAAAGATACTGCGCATTTGTATTGATTGAGTCACAACTTTTCATAAAATCTTCATCCGTTAAAATCGTATACTCTTTTTTACAGATCATCCCTGTTGCGGCTGTTGAAATAATTGAGAGTGGTTGTCGCCATTGATGTGCAATATTTCCAATCATCTCCCCTAAAGAGGCTAATTTTGATTGCTCATATAAAAGGATATCTTTTTCTTTCAGTTCAGTTATATCTTGCATATTTATGAGTATTTCATTATTGGTATGCATATTTACAGCATTAAGAGTAAAAAAATAAATTTTATCTTGAAACTCAAGTTTGACTAAATTGTCTTGTTGTTGATGCTCACTTAAATAATGCGCCCAAAAATCATCTTCGATAATCTTATTTTTTGGAAAAGGTTGATCGTTCAATAAGATAAAAAAATTCCCTATAGAAGTATGTTTTTCTTTAAACTCATCTAAAGTTTCATATCCAAAGAAATCTAAAAATGTTTTATTTGCTTTAAAGAGTTCTCTCTCTTTCATCACCAAAATCATACTAGGACTTGTATCTAAAATAGTTTGAATATAATTCTTTTCAGTATTAAGCTGATCTGTTCGTTGCATAACCTTATTATTTAATTTTCGAGAATACTCTCTCACGACTAAAAAATATCCAAAGATTATCAGTACTAAAATAACTAAAATGGTATAAAAAACATTATTAGTTTTTAACGCATTTACATCATCGGCATTGATCGATTTAATATCTTTAAAAGCAACAATTGTTGCCATTTCATTGCCAGAAAGATCATACATATTATAAAAAGTGATCAATTTTCCAAACTTTTCATCAAAAATATATTTTGTTTTATTATGAAAAAAAGTATCTGTTCCTTTTTCTTGTATATATTCTAATAATTTTTTATCTGCCTTTTTATTTGCTACATAATAATCATCTATAAAAGTATTTGTAAATGGTTTTATAAGTTGATTTGTATACTTTTTATTCACAAGTGCAATTGCTCCTATATTATAATCACCGAGGCTTTTTGTTATAGAATTAAAATGTGTCACAATCTCAAAAATACCTATAAATTCACCTTTATCAAAAATAGGAACCATTGATTTGAAAGTCATATCAAATATTCCAACACTTATTGTACTCATGATTTGTGGTTTTTTAATCATCTCTCGTACATCTTGGCGAATATCATATAAAGAATCATTTCTTTTATCTATCCAGCTTCTGTAAAATGAATTTCCTTTTTTATCAATAATATGAAACCAAGCATTTTTAAAACTTGTATTTAAAAAAAGTTTATTAGAAAAATTTTTGAGTTTTATAGATGATATATCATTTGTAAGGAGTGCTTGTTTTAAATTTGTTTCCTCAGCCAAAGATAGTGCAATGGTCAAAGTCATCTCTTTTTTATTTGCAATCAAATTTTCAATATCGTAGTGAAGTTTTGAAGCATAAATATCATATTTTTCTTCTAAAATAAGTTTTATTTTTTTGTCTGTTATAGTATCGGATACTGTAAATATTATCCCAACGATAATTATAACAACACTAAATACGATTAAATCAAATTTTCTTTTATTGTATATTTTATGTAATTTATTAAACATTCACTTTCCTAATTATTATAATTGATTATAATCAACTCTAACTAAAATTCGTATATTTTTTTGTTGTTTTTATTCTTTTTTGTGTTCTTTTATAATTATAATTTAAATAAAAAAAAGGAAAGAGTCACTTAGTGTGAACCTCTTCCCTTTTTTATTGTCTATTATCTTTTACTATTGAAGATATGAAATAGCACCAATACCTGCCGTTGCACCATCACCTGCTGCACAAACAACTTGTTTTGGAGCATCGATTCTGATGTCACCTGCTGCAAATAATCCTGGAACTGATGTTTCCATTTTAAGATTTACTACAACTTCTCCAGCTTCATTTGTATCACATAAAAATGTTCCATCATCTTGCTTAAGCGTATCATTTAAGATATTTCTTCCAACAAATACAAAACACCCTAACGCTTCTAAAGTTTTAGTTTCACCTGTAGCTTTATTTTTTACGATTACACCCGTTACACCCATCGCATCCCCAATAATCTCTTCAGTTGTATGACTCATAATTTTTACAATATTATCAAATTTGTCCATTTTTTCTACTTCGTGTGGACTTGCTTTAAACTCATTTCTTCTATGTACTACATATACAGTTTTACAAATATTTGCTAAGAAAATTGCTTCTTCAACAGCAGTATCCCCACCACCTAAAACAACTACATCTTTTCCTTTATAGAAAAAACCATCACAAGTTGCACAAGTGCTCACACCTTTACCAAAAAATTCTTTTTCACCTTTGATACCAGCTGGTTTAGGAACACTTCCTGTTGCTATCAAAACTGATTTTGCTTCAGTTGTTGTTCCATCACCCAAAGTAATAGTAAAAATGTCGTTAGATTTTGTTACTTGTTTTACTTCTTTCATCTCGTGTTTTAAACCAAATCTTTTACACTGTTCTGGCCATTTATCCATGAGTTCCATTCCTGTAACTACTTCAAGTTGTCCTGGATAATTTTCTATTTCACTACTTTGAGTAATTTGCCCACCTGGCATACCCATTTCAAACATAGTAACCTCGTTTAAACCACCTCTTGTAGCATACAGTCCAGCTGTAAGTCCAGCAGGTCCTCCACCGATAATTGCAAAATCTAACATTTATATTTCCTTATAGTAATAATTATTCAAAATTTTACTCTTATTATCTTTTAATGCACTTAAAAATTATATTAATATGGCAATAAAAGATAATTTTTATCATTTAATAATTTTTATTTTACTAGTCCTCTGAAAGTATAGAAATCTTGCTGTCAAGTATCTCTAAATAGAGTTCCTTTTTCCCTTTAAACTGATAAGTTCTTGTTTTATACACTTCGTCCATAATTACTTTGAAAAGTTTTTTATTCATATCATTTGGATAAGGAACTACATTTATATTTGTAAATTCTATTGTTTTTTTCTCATTTCTTTTAAAAAGCTTCTTTTTAAATGTTGAAAACTCCTCTATTGCTTGTCCATTCGCTCTTTTAAATTCATCTGAATAAAAGCCCAAATACCCATCAATATCACTCTCTTTCCAAGTATCTCTCCATGCAAAAACATTTGATAAAACGATACTAATATCATCTTTAGAAACTGTTTCAAGTTTATTTTCACTGACAACCAATATTGATTTTTTAAGATCAATTATTTTATCTAAACTAACAATTTTTTCATTATCTATAGCAATACATCCTTCAGTAAAATCATCTCTTTCTTGATTAAGAGGCAGTCCATGTATCCAGATACCATGCCCAGTTTTTCCTTGACTTTTATCATAAGCATTTGGATAGTTTGTAGTGATTGCCATGGGACCATAAAAAGGATCAACATTAGTGATTCTTCTTTTAAGTTCATACGCACCGATTGGTGTTTTTAAGTCACCTTCTACTTTTTTATCCCCATCTACTTTTCCTATAAATACATTAAGGTGAAAACTTTCTAATTTTGTTTTTGTATCATATAATTTCATGTTTTTTTCATGTTTTTCAGTGATGACTACATGTTCAATTGATTCATAATATCCAATATCAACCTCTTTTGTTTGCAGATGCTGATCCCAATAACTTTTTGTTTTAAGTTGATTTGCTATCTCTTTTTCAACTGCTTTTATCCCTTGTGTTCTGTATAAGTCAATGATATCAACTGGCGTTGCATTTATTGAACTTAGAAAAAAAAAGAATAATACTAAATACTTCATATATTTTACCTATAATTTAAGATTTCTTATTGTATAATAAATGCCTTTAAATTACACAAAAGAGTTTCATTTGAGAATTATATTATCTATTATTTTAGCCGTTACAATCAATTTTGCGTCAAGCCTACAAGAAGATGTTTGGTGGAAAGGTGAAAGCCTACTCACATTTTTTGAAAAACACAGTATCTCAAAAGATATCTATTTCAATTTGTCAAGTACCGACAAAGAGTTATGTAGTGAAATATATGCAGGAGTTGTCTATCAAAAAATGATCGATGAAACAGGTGGATTAGAACAAGCGCTTATCCCTATTAGTGAAGAGATGCAACTTCATATTTTTAAAGATAGTGAAAATAAGTTTACCTTAGATATCATCCCAATCGAATTTCAAGAGATCACACAATCAATTCAAATACCGATTAAATATTCACCTTATCAAGATATTATTGACACTACGGGAAATAAAGCACTGGCAAATGAGTTTATCCTCGCTTTTAAAAAATCGGTTGATTTTAGAAGATTACGAAAAAATGACTTAGTTTCGATAGTATATAAACAAAACATTCGTCTAGGAAGGTATTTTGGAACTCCTCAAATACTTGGTGCATCTGTGCAAGTACGAAATAAAACACATTATATTTTTCAAAATCCAGATGACAAAAGATATTATAACGATGAAGCAAAAAGTCTTACAAGTTTTTTAATGATAGTGCCTTTAAGATACACTCGAATCTCAAGCAAATTTACTTTAAAAAGATTTCATCCAATTTTAAAAAGATATAGAGCGCATTTGGGAACTGATTTTGCAGCACCAACAGGTAGAAAAGTACATGCTACTGCAGATGGGAAAGTGATCCATAAAGGACGAAAAGGTGGGTATGGAAAAACTATCATGATCCAACATAAAAATGGTCTACGATCTCTTTATGCTCACTTAAATAGCTATAACACAAAAATAAGAGTGGGATCATATGTAAAACAAGGTCGATATATTGGAAGAGTTGGAACAACTGGACGAAGTACTGGTCCTCACCTACATTTTGGACTATATAAAAATGGTCGTGCTATCGATCCACAAAAAATGATCAGCGTAACCAAATCAGAACTCAGTGGAAAAAAGAAAAAAGATTTTATGAATCATATGAAAACAATTAAAGCAGACTTAGAAGCAGGATCACAAACTGATATCCTTAAAATAGAAGAATTTCCTTTTTCTTATAAAATTTAAAAGAGCATCCGATGGAAAAAAATCAGCAAAATACAAAGTCCAAAAAAAACCAACAACTTTTTGTAGATTTACATCCTTCTGATATAGCAGATAGTCTGCGTAAAATTAGCAAAAAAGATCGTAAAGACTTTTATGATAGTTTACATCTCCTTCCAGAAGATATTTTGGGAGAAGTTTTACTCGAACTTCCAGAGTCTTTAAGAGATAAAGCTTACAAGTCATTATCTCACTCACAAATATCGCAAGCGATACAAGAACTCGAAACAGATGATGCAACAGATATTATTCAAGGTATTGAAAATATTGATCAACAAAAAGCACTTGATGTTTTAAATTCACTTGATCAAGAAGATCAAGATGATATTAATTGGCTTAAAAATTATGAGATTGATAAAGCTGGTGCATATATGCAGATCGAGCTTTTTAGTGCAACTCTGACTGAAACTATTCAATCATCAATAGATAGATTTAAAATCCTCAAAGAAAATGATGAATTAACAAATATTCATCAGGTATTTGTAGTTGATAATAAACAAACACTAATAGCTACAATTGGACTAGAAGATTTACTTACCTATGATTTTACACACACTTATGAATCTATTTTAGCAAACAATGATGAGAGTAAATATAAACCATATTCTGTTTTAGGTGATGATGATATCGATGAAGTTGTTAAACAATTTGAACACTATAACCTTTCTGTTTTAGCTGTTACTGGATATAAAAATAGACTTTTAGGAAGAATCACTTCTGATGATATTTTAGATGTCATGGAACACAGTGCAACAGAACAGATGTATCAACTAGCCGGTGTACATGATGAATCAGAACAACATGAAGACTTTTTACAAACTGGAAAGAAAAGAGCTTCTTGGTTGTTTGTAAATTTGGTTACTGCTATTTTAGCTTCGATGGTTATTGGTATTTTTGATGAAACAATCAAAGAGTTTATTGCACTTGCTATTTTGATGCCTATTGTTGCCTCAATGGGTGGGAATGCAGGAACACAAACCTTGGCTGTTATGGTTCGTCAGCTAGCACTTGGGGATATTAATGAAGAGAACAGTAGAGATGCTATAAAAAAAGAGGTTCTTATCTCTCTTGCGAACGGACTTTTGTTTGCTATAGTCTTAGGGGCTATTGCTTCGTTATGGTTCCACAATATGCTATTAGGTATGGTAATAGCACTTTCAATGATGATTACTCTTTTTTGTGCTGGTTTTTTTGGCTCTGTTATTCCATTGGCTTTAAAAAAAATGAATATAGATCCTGCAATTGGAAGTACCGTATTGCTTACAACAGTTACTGATATCATGGGATTTTTTAGTTTCTTAGCACTTGCTAAATATATTTTAATGTAGAGATCATTATGTATATTGAAGATATAGAAAAAGAGATTAGAGACAATGATGCCGTTATGTTATATTTTAGTGGTAAAAACTGTGGCGTTTGTACAGCCTTAAAACCAAAAATACAATCAGCTTTTCAAGAAAATTTTCCTAAAATAAAACAGATATTTATTAGTGCTGATGAATATCCAGAAATAGCTGCTCACTTTAGCATATTTACAATCCCTTCTATTTTAGTTTTTTTTGATGCAAAAGAAACAAGAAGAGAGAGTAGACATATCTCAGTAGATCAACTTGTGCAAGTAAATAAAAGACACTATACGATGTTTTTTAACTAAAAGGATAGTTCAATGAAAAATACTTTATATATTATTTTAGCTGTTTTTATAGGATTACAGTTTATTCCAGCAACAATAGAAAATCCACAAACAAATCCAGCTCTTGAAATAAGTGCAGAGCCTGAAGTTATGGCTATATTTCAGCGTTCATGTTATGATTGTCACTCAAATAATGTTACAACACCTTGGTATCAATCAATCGCACCTGCTTCATTTTTTGTGAAAAACCATGTGGATTTAGGAAGAAAATGGCTAAATTTTTCTACTTGGGAAAACTATACCGAAGAGGAAAAAGACAAAAGACTCAAAGGTATTTTTAGAACCGTTTATGCAGCAATGCCTTTATCAAGTTATGTTTTACTCCATAAAGAAGCAGAACTTTCAAAAGAAGAGATACAACGAATAAGAGAGTGGACAGGAAAAGCACCATTTTAAATTATAGCTACATTATGTAAACATAATAGAGACTACAAAAGAAGGAATAAGTATGTTAAAAAAACTATTATTGTTAGTCATCTTGCTTATACTAGGATATGGTTTTTGGATCAGTCCAGATTTCAAAGAGATAACAGCAGGTGTTGCCATATTTTTATTTGGTATGATGGCTTTAGAAGATGGATTCAAATCATTTACAGGAGGAGTTTTAGAAAAAGTTCTTCGTAAATCTACAGATAAACTCTACAAAAGTGTCGGTTTTGGTATTTTAGCTACTACTGTGATGCAATC
>JBASAI010000017.1:0-2749 GCA_049650525.1 Arcobacteraceae bacterium | reverse complement strand
TTCAAAAGAAAATGAGGGAACGCAAATCGAAGTGATTTTGTAAATATATTAAGAGTTTCCATGCTATTTCATTTTCATTTCATTTTCATTGCTTATAATTACATCACGAAATTTAACAAAAACTAGTAAATAAAATAAAGAACTGTCGGTCCTTTTCAGTTCTTTGCTTTATTTAAAAACTTTTCTTTACCCCTCAAAATTATAAAATCATCAAAAAAATTACAAAATGCAATGTTTTTAGATAAATTGAGATTTTTATTCTATACTTCTTATTATAACACTTTGAAGGATAATCGTATGAAAATGTTAAAATGTGCCTCATTAGATGGAATAGAAGCTGTAAGTATCGCAGTGGAATCTACATTCACAAAAGGACTTCCAAACTTTAGTATCGGTGGTATGGCAAATACAGCCATCCAAGAATCAAAAGATAGAATAAAATCAGCATTATTGACCAATGATTTTAAGTTTCCACCAAAAAGAATTACAATAAATCTTTCCCCTTCTGAAATAGCCAAAAAAGGAAGTCAAGTTGATTTATCAATTGCACTTTTAATTGCTTTACAAGAAACAGAACTTAATCTTGATGAATTTTATGTCTTTGGTGAGTTGGGTCTGGATGGAAGTCTTAAAGATACAAAATCAATCTTTGTACTTATTTTATCACTAGTACGGCAAGGTCGTATCAGAAATGTACTTATTCCCACAGAATCTGTAGCAAAGGTTTCTACTATACCAAATCTAAATATCTATGCGGTAGAAAACTTAAGTGAAGCGATAGCTTTTTTTCATAAAGAAAATAAATCTGAATATAAAATAGAAAATAAAATATTTAAGTATGAAAATATCAATATAAATGGTGAAAAATTTTACTTTACTAAAAAGTATGACAATAACTTTAAAGAGATAAAAGGACAAACCATAGCAAAAAAAGCAGCCTTGATCAGTGCCGCTGGAAATCATAATTTGATCTTTGAAGGTAGCCCCGGATGTGGTAAAAGTATGATTGCAAAAAGACTCAAAGATATCGCAGCTCCCATGAACTTAGAAGAGATTTTAGATATGGCAAAGATGGAATCTTTACAAGGAAAACAACCAGACTTCAATCCTAAACGAACTTTTATCTCTCCTCATCATAGCTCAACAAAAGCTTCTATCGTTGGTGGAACTGTCATTTCCATTTAACTATACTACTTTACAACTTATTATGCTACAACTATCTTTTGCAGATTTGACTATTAAATATTAAGAAAATAAAAAGGAAAAATTATGGATAAGAAATTAGAATTAATTAATCAGATTGAAAAAAATCTGAACAAACTAAAAAAAGATATAAGTAATGAAAATTGCAAAGATACATTTAGTGCTTATAATGAAATAACTTCGGATACAAAATACTTATTAAATGTTTTAGAAATTGAATCAGTAGAATCAGGAATTGAAAATATTTATACTCTAAATTTTATAAATTATATAGATTATATACTTGGAGCATCGAAAAGGATTGATATTCAATTTCCAAAGGATTTTTTCAAAACTAGTTCGAAATTTGAGACAGAAGCACTCATAAAGCAAAAAATTTTTCTTTCTTGTCTCTCACATGGTAATATTGAAGTTAAATATAATTTTATCATCTCCAAAGAACAAACAAATCAACTGAAAATATTTGAAGAAAGTTTTGATTTTGAATTGAAATTAAGTAACAAAGAAGAACTTGATATTATAAAATTTAGAAAAAATGTGAATATAACTTATATTCAAGGATTAAAAATTCTTAGCAGAATAGCTAAATATTCAGAGGATAATTATTTGGAATCTTTAAAAGTCAAATGTATATGATTTAAATTTTGAACTACAAATATAAATTCTTCGTAAGTGCTAGTACCATCTTTTTTCTTCCATTGTTTTAGCTCAGGTTTACAATTGGTAATATAGAATTGATCAATTATTTTATCTTTTTCTTCTTTTAAATATTGATCACGTAAAATTATATACTTATCTAAAGTTTTAGTTGGAATAAATATCCTAACAAGTATGTTTCTTTCTTTTTCTTTTCCTTCAATGGATTCCCTGAATTTATATTTTTCTTTAGGGAAATGTTTTTCAAAGCTAATTAAAAAACTCCAACCTATATTCTCTTTTTTGATACAACTATTACTTGATTTTCCATACAAGATTCTGAATTTAAAAAAATAATCATTTTTTTCGTTAAGTTTTTCATATTTTCCTGAATTATATATAAGAATATTTTTAAATACTTTAGAATAGTTATTATCATCTCTATTATTTCCTTCTATATCGAGAGGAAAATTTTCAAGTTCGCTTATTTGATTAAGCTCTTCAAAACAATTAACTAAATCTTTTAATATAGAAGTTGTATATAAATCACATTCTATGGTTGAACTGGACTTAAGTGCTATTTTTGCAACATTAAAGTGTGACGGATCTTTTTTACCTAAGCCTTTTACTACTTCATAGTTGATTTGAGATAATTTAAATTTTGTGTAAACAATTGAATCTCCTATTATAACTCTTTTTGGTGAGTGTTTCTTTGTTGGGGATTGATATCCAGGATTATGATTTAAGCATTTATCATCAGTATGGAGTTGACCGTGAGTATGGATTTTAAAGTGAGTAGATTTATTTTCTTTAGTAAGTACTTCTGCTTTATGTACGTTTGTACCTGATAACCTCATGCCGCAGTCAATACAATAAAAAGAAAACTTTTTATACTCAGTATTTTCACTGC
>JBASAI010000016.1:0-4567 GCA_049650525.1 Arcobacteraceae bacterium | reverse complement strand
AGTAAAGCACTTTTTGCAGATTGTTTTTTTACTATCTAGTGATGATAAATAGGGTAATTTGTAATATTTACACATAGAACATTGAGGTAAATGTTTATAGTAACAAGATTGACAAAGTAGTTTTGTGCCAGTTATTAGTTTTCTGTTTGAAACAGAATGATGAATCTTATCACAATTTGAACATGCGATAACATCTTTATAATATTTAGAACAGGAGTTACATACAACACCAAATCGTGTTATCTTTCCAAAAATAAAAGTTTCTTTGTTACATCTAATACATGGTTGGTTTTTTACTTGACAAAATTTACATAAGCTTACATTTGCGTTTTTTAATACATAATGATTTTTATTGCAGCTGCTACAAGTAATGAGTTCAAAATACTTTTCATAACAAAATCTGCAGTAATTATCTCCTTGATACCTAAAAATCCAAGAAGTGATTTCTCTGCTACATCTTGAACAATTATAACCACTTATTGATTTGCTATAGTTCATTTAATAGTTCTTGGTACAGGCTCTCTACTTTTTCTTTTGAATTTGGAGTTAGAACGAAGTTTTTGTTTTTGTTTTCCTTTTGGTAGTTATTAGTATTTTTAATATTTTCAACAATTGATTCTAAAGATGAATTTAATGGAGTACGGCAGATAGTTGGAGCTTCTACTTTAGTTAAGTCTTGATTGCAGTTTGCACAAATTTTAAGAGAATTTTGAGTGTAAGAGTTGTTTCTAGGGTCATAAATCTCATCACAATACGGACATCTATTAATTAGTTCAATATTATGTTCTTCACAAATGGTCATATCTCTAAATCTCCATGATAATTTCAAATATGAGTTATGTTTTAAACAAAGAGGGCAATAATAAAATCCCTCAAAGGTTTTATAAGCTCTTTTTGTAATCGGTTGTAACCATTTGTATTGTGTATATTTATTAAGTTTAAAAGGGAAAGTTACATGTTTATCTATTAAATACTGTAAAGTGAGTTCTGCAATCTCCTTATCACTGATATAGGTATATTTTAAAATCGACTTGATAGCTTTTGGATTGATATATCTATCAAAGTCCCTATTTAAAAAGATATTACTATTAAACATACATTGACTTAAAGATTTTGGATCAACACCATTCAAAAATGAAGTACGAATCATCCATGAGATGATTGATTCATTCTTAAAAGGCTTTACCTTAATTGGATATTTAAACTTATAATATAATTTCACGAGGAGTTAATGAATTTGTAGGT
The DNA here is from genome assembly GCA_049650525.1 of Arcobacteraceae bacterium. Lineage (GTDB taxonomy): Bacteria > Campylobacterota > Campylobacteria > Campylobacterales > Arcobacteraceae > JAIOSF01. Next base: position 3,322 of record JBASAI010000016.1, on the reverse strand, counting down.
ATTACCCATTTAAATTTTTTAATGATATCTTCACTGATACAATCTAACTTATTATTAATTGCATACTGAGCACATTCTATAAGTAAGCGTTGTAAATCACCTGTATTCCCCTGAGATATTGTGTATAGAAGAGTTGCCTTTTCTTTATTATATAAATAAGATGGTTTAGGCAAGGGTAATCTTTTTTCAAATGCCTTAAGTAAACCTCTGTATTGTTGATCAAGGTTCCATTTTGGTAGCCTTACAATATCAAATCTACTAGATAATTGTGGGTCGACCATTAATAGAGGTATTGCATCTTTGATACCTACTACGACTATTGGTATCATAAAAGCAGTGCTAATATTTTTTAAAGTGTTTAGAGTATTAATTTGTTGGGCACTTGTTCCACCTGCAAGATGATGAAACTCATCAATCACAATCATTGATACATGACATTCTGACATTAGGGAATAAAATTGATGTTTTAATTTATCTGCTGTATCATTTGGATTATGTGGAGTCCAAAAACCTTCTAATAATGAAATATAAAGAGATTTAATATCAACTTTACTAGGTGCTAAAGCTTTTATTACAGGTCTTACTGGTATTGGCATACCTTGTTCATCAACTGATTCATAAGGTGGGTTTTGTTCCATAAATTTATTGATTATTGAGGTTTTACCAATATTTGGTTCACCTACAATTAAAAGACTATTCATTCTTGATTTTTTTGGTCTTTGTAGGTAATTGTTTAATAGATTAATGATTTCACGGAACTTAGGATATTCTATTGAATATTCCTCATGAAGGTAAGAAATCTTTTCCTCTATAGAATGGGTTAAAATATTTTTTGTTTCTTCATTTAGATGTTTTATATTGTGTTCCACTTATTCTCCTTATTCAAAATCAGGTATCTCATCATCCCAAAAATCATTAGATGGAATTTGTAATGAAGGGTTATCAAAGATTTCTTCTTTTGGTTTATTGTATTGAGTAACTTTTTTATTATTCATAATTCTTTGGTTATCTCTTCTTGCTTTTTTAGTTTTTTTAACAGAATCTTTAATTTGATTATGAAGTTCACTTTTAGCATCTAGTATGTGATTAATATTAGTATTTTTCATACCTTTCTCTTTTAGAATCTTTTTGGATGCATCAAGTTCCCAGATACTCATATTTTTTAAAGCTTGATTGACTGCTGGAATTTTAAAATATTCTTTTGATTCATCATCATAAAACCATAATATACTTATATCTCTTGGGTCTCTTTTAAAAATAAATACCTTTTTCTTTTGTGTTGTAAGATCAACAGCATGTATTTTAGTACGTAAAATATGATCATAATAGTTTATTCCATCAATATTGACTCCATTTTTTTGTATCGTTCTTTTGATATGTGGCAGAAAATCTATAAGTATTGTATGACTATCAATTGGACGAGCTGGAAAACCTCGACCAACTACTGTATCTGAACCAAATATTGCCTCATCCCATTTAGCAGAGGGTGACATTTGTAATGATGAATGGATATTTTTATGATATACTTTAGTAATAAATGTTAATAACCATCGTTCTAACTCTTCAAGTGTCATACAAGCTTGACCATCTGAATCATAGGTTTGTCGTTCTTTAATATTAGAGTATGTAGTCCCAGGTATTGAATGTACCTGTTTCATTAAAGTTCCAATGATTCTCTCAATATGACCACCATAATTTGTTTTATGAATTGGGCGAAAATGAAGTTGTATATTATGAATTAAACAAGCTTTCTCTAAGGCTTCGGCTCTAAAGTCAGCCCCATTATCCGCATGTAAAACATCTGGAAAACCCCAAACTGACCAATCTTCATTGATATCGTTGTCTAAAAGAATTTTATCTTTAGGCATAACCATATTTGTAATACACATAGCAACAGAAGTTGAACTAGGAGCTTCAAGAGATAAATAGTATCCTACAATCATTCTACTATATATATCCATTGCTACAGTGATCCATGGACGACCAATAGGAAGTCTGTTTTCTGAGTCTAAAATTATTACATCTACAGGAGTGTGATCAATTTGAACAATTTCCAATGGATAGGTAGCTTCAAATGAATTTGGAGCAGGTTCATATTTTGTTCTTGCAACATCTTTATTGCCTTGCTTGATAAGTACTTTACGACTATTCAATTCATTAATACGATTTCTGATAGTATTTTTACTTGGCAAAGTCACATTTCTTTGTTTACAGTAAATAAAAACTAAATCAATTATTTTTTGTACCGATGGCTTTTGTATCGTGAGATAGTATTCATTAAATACTTCAGTTATAATACTTTCAGTAGTTGAGTCAATCATTTTTCTACCTTTGGGTCTACCAACTTTTTTATCTAATAATCCCATTAAGGTACCAGAACTTTTATAATTTTTTAACCAACGATAAAGTGTTGTAAAATGGATATTTAAAGATTCTGCATAATCGACCATCTCTTTTCTAGTAAGTTCCTTATTTATCATAGGTAAAATAGCTTTATACTTTTTCTCTATTTCATTATATTGATCATCTATTAAATCAACAATATCAGTAGTAGAATAATCCTTATTATCTATAGGATTTTCATGGACCACAGTGATATTATCTATTGATAAAGTTGTTGTCTTTTTTGTTTTTAAATTAATTCCAAGTACCTCTTTAAAATTAACTATTTCAGAGATTATATATTCAATATCATTACATTTTACAATATCATTTTGTTTTAAAGATATCTGTCTTCTGTTTAGTGTGTATGATTTTGTATTGTTCATATTAAAATTCCTCCCTTTCATCATTTACAAATAATTCTGAAAACATAGTTATAGGTTCTGTAAAATTTGTTAAAATATATTTATTAAATAACATATTAAATATTAAACCCAATCCTATACCTTTTGCCTCTTTAGTAAAAAATAATCGTAGTAAGACCTGATCTATTGTAACACTACCCATATATTCAATGTATTCAAAGACCCTTTCTATATCATCTCGTGGATAGGTAGATTTTGAATGCCTTTTTATCAACATAATATTATCGAAATAATCACCATATATATTTCTTTCTGTAAATATCTTAAACTCCATATCATTTTCTTGTGCATACTTAGAAGCAATTTTAAATCGTTCTTTATATATGTGAAATTGTTTTTTTAATTTTTTATATGGTTTTATTTCAACAAGTAATGATTTAATTTTTAATTCACTTTTCTCATATTCACAATCAGTATAAATTTTATTACTTCTTATATGTTTAAATGATATCAAAAAGTCTGGAGTATATTTTGTATCTTTGCCTTTTGAGTTCACATATTCAATAGTTAAAGGT
>JBASAI010000015.1:0-1794 GCA_049650525.1 Arcobacteraceae bacterium | reverse complement strand
ATGCTATATATCTTCAGAGTCTATTTTAGTTACAGGTGTTAATCCTGATGATGTTGAATTAGAAAAACGCCTGTATTATTTATCAGCAAATAGAATAGGAGCTGAAATATTTGTAAAAATGGATGATACCTCTAAAGTTGGTATTAACGGAGAGTTCCTTTTTGCTACTTTTGAGTCTGAAAAGTCAAATAAGATTTCATTAGAAGTTATAGAGAGTGTTCAATCATATACATTATCATATCAATTAAATTATTGGCTTTCGCATATATTAGATATTAAACTTGAATTAAAGACACAAACAAGAAGTGGAAATAATGTTGAAGTTAATTTCAAAAGTGAAATGTTTGATAATATTAGCCCCTTTCAACTTGGTACAGGAGTGAGTTACTTAACTAAGATTCTAATTATGTGCCTTCGTTCAAAACCTGGTGATACTTTAATGATAGAGAATCCAGAAATTCATCTTCATCCTGCTGCTCAATCTAGATTAGGAGAATTTTTTGCTTTTATAATGAAATCGGGAGTGCAATTAATAATAGAGACTCATTGTGAACATTTAATAAACAGACTTCAATATGAAGTTTTTAAAAAGAAGATCTCTAGTGATGATATTATTATTATGTATCGTGAGGCTATACAGTCTGATTTTAAGAAGATTGAGATTAATAAAAATGGTGATTTTGCTACTGATTTTCCAGAAGGTTTCTTTGATGCAACATTGGATAATTTAATGGAGATGATGTAGTATGGAAAATAAAGGTATTGTTTTATCTGATGATTTACTTAAAGAGTATTTAAATTTTAGGTCTGGTAAGGAGTTCGATGTTCAATTGATTAAGAAAATTATCAATTATCTAAAAGGAGGCGTTTTCTTTAATTTTAAGCAATTAAAAAAGATTGGTGTAATGACTAAAGAGGATTTTAATGTTTTTGGAATACCTGGTCTTTGGAAGCAAATATTAAGATCTAATAATAAAGATACTCTAGAGGATCTTTCTAAGAAGTCTGTCTTTAAAATAATATTATCTGATAATGAAACTAAATTTCCCTATGTTAATATATATAATGATGTTATAGAGAATAATTTATGTGGTTTTTTTTATCCAGGACATGATAGAGATAAGGCTATAGAACATATTCGAACTCTATGTTTGGATGCAAAAGAAATTGTTTTATTTGACAAGTTTTTTCATAAAAAAAGAGAAAATATTGATACTTTGATAAAAATATTACCTGATACCGATCTTCAATTGATTTATTATAGAGGCGGTAAAAACAAAGAAAAATATTTAACTAAAAACCAGAAAAAACAATTGAAATCTAAAAGAAATAATATTACTTTATATTTAAAGGATGATCCCAAAAATATTCATGATAGATATTTGTTAATAGATAAAAAAATAGAAGTAATATTGACTAGTGGTTTTTACCATTTAGGTAAACATACTAACGATTTTGCATATATAATCAGAAAAGTAGATAATGATAGATTTAGTCCTTCTTCTACTAAAAAGTGATAGTTAGTTTTTATTTTATTAAATCTTTGAATTTATGAAATATGTTTCTATTTTGAAAATAATGGTATTATTAATGCATTTGTATAAGTATACATGAAATATTTTAAATAGCAATTTCTGATATAAAATCAGAAATTGCAATTTATAAAGTTTTTTATAGTGGTCTTATATATATGATTAAAGATTTACGATATATATAATTATTACTATTGAATATATTTATCTATTTAGTAAGGTTTTATATTTCGAATATTTTTTTAATTAAATATGGCTATAT
>JBASAI010000014.1:0-1919 GCA_049650525.1 Arcobacteraceae bacterium | reverse complement strand
GATTGTGACACATCGAAAGGTTGGCTTCTCTACTACTTCTAAAATCACACCTTTTAGTAGCTTTACTCTTCTTTGTAGTGAAACTTCTACTAAAGTACCTATTTGTATCTCTTCTTCGCTTTTATAGGTAAGTGGCTCTAATGGTGAATTTAAGAGTGCAACTGTATAAAAAAACATCATAAACTCAAATCTTTACAAAGAGTATCTGAAATATCACAATCAAAAGTATAATTAGTACTATCAAATCTAAACTCAATGCTATTTTCAGAATCTATAAATAAATTATATGTTGTATCAGAAGTTTGTGTCCACTCTTTTGAAGATGATTGTATTGGTGAGTCCAAAACTTTACTAAAAAGTGCATTGTTGTGTTGATCAAGTGTTGTGAAACTTGAGGAATCGTCTTTTAAAATCAAACTATTTTTATAGAGATTTATTCCTGCTCGTATCTGGATGATATCTGCTTTTATTTTATTGAGATTGGCACTGTTGAGTGCCAGATCAAATTTTGACACAGCAACAGTAACAATAATCGAAATGATCATAAGAGTAAAAATGATTTCGATAAGACTAAAAGCTTTTTTCATCTACAGATAGTTAGCTTTCTCATCACTTGTATCAAGCTCTTGACCGATCTTTTGATATCTTTTAAAATAATACTGAATAAAATCATCTATTGTGTCATCTACAGATGTAAACTTATTGTTTTTTTTGATTGCATAATCTTGCAAAAAGAGTGTCGCATCTTTTTTGTCAAGATAATGAATCGCTAGTTTACTATATGTTTGGATATACCATTTTTTTAAGGCTTCTATTTTTTCATCAGATGTATCAATAGTAAGCTTTTTAGCTTCAATATCCCAAGCTAAAACTTCTGTTTCAAATAGTCCAAAAAGATGAATCATCCCTTCACAATAATATGGCTGAACTTCATCGACTTCCATCCAAGCGATCAGTCCAATAGCTCTTTTGATAGTATCTGAGATCACAAACTTTTCGAGATCTTTTTCATCTGTATTGGTGTCTGTGAAAAATGACACTAATCCACCAGTCGTAGCCTTGAACTCTTCTATATTTTTGAAGTTTGCAGATTTGTTCATCACTGTTTCTGTTTCATCATCACACCATAAAATATGACCAAACTCATGTCCAATCGTTGTGATATCATATACTTGATGCCATTTTTGAGTGTTTTTTGTATCAAATAAAAACTTTCGCTCGCTACTTAAAAATTCTTGACCAAATATCTCTTTTGAGAGTTTTAAAAATGGTTTTGCTTTTTGACCTTGAAGTATCTCATCACTAAAAGCAAAGATCTTTTTCCCATATTCTTTTGAAACGATCTCATCATTTGGTACTACTTGAGCTGAAAAAAGTCCATTGAACTCTGCTGCAAAAAACAAAGCAGGGCGACCTAGATAGAGCTGTACTTTATCTAAACTTTTAAGTGAAAAGTCATAGATCTTTTGTGATTCTTTTTTGTTGATATCTTCAAAAATCTTAGCAAACATTGTTTTGATTTTAGAGACTCTTTCGTTGTTGTTTTGAATCTTTGGATTCACAAGACGAATATCCCACTCCAAAGCAACCGCTTTTCTAAAGTGATCTTCGTAGTATTCTAAAGGATGACCTATTTGAATAGGTGTGGTTATTTTCATCCAAGTTCTATCAACTTCAGCCCATTTAGAAACTAATTCATCTGTTCTTTTTTCTACCAATGCTGTTATGATTGACTGTAAGTATTGCACATAGTTCCATTTTTGATTGTAGATATCATCTTCTAATTCAATCAGTTTATCGACAAACTCTTCAAGAGCATCGATAACACCCATAACTTCTTTTTTAAATGCAGTAATATAGGGACTACTTTTATACTCCCCTTTATCATCTTTTATGAGCATTGAGTAGCTTCGATCAGC
>JBASAI010000013.1:0-3897 GCA_049650525.1 Arcobacteraceae bacterium | reverse complement strand
GATGAAAGCATCTCTAAGTTTGAAGTAGAAAGATCATATAAAGATTTATACTGCATATTATAGATCAATAGTGCAATGATACTTAACAAAATAAATGTTGAGATATGATATAAGGCGACAAATTTTAGTAAAATAGATTTTTCTTCAATTCTCAAATTTATATCCTAATCCTTTTGTAGTAACAATAATATCCTCATCCAAAATCTTACGCAAGTTTTTTATATAGGTTCGTATCGTTGCGTTGGTTGGTGTTTCATCATATTGCCAGATATTCCCAATCAATTCTTCTAGTGATATGGTTCTGTTTTCATTTTTTAAAAAGTATTCGAGTATTTTTGATTCTTTTTTAGAAAGAACAGTTTTTTTGTCATCAAACTCTATGATTGTAAATTTTGAGAAATCATATTTGTATTTTTCATTTACGATCACTATATCTTGTAGATCAATTTTTTTTATAACTTTGAGATGATTCATTCTTATTTCAAGCTCTTTGAGTTCAAAGGGTTTTTTGATATAGTCATCGCACCCTAAATTAAATCCTTTTTCAAGGGATGCAATATCACTAAGAGAGGTAAGAAATATAGTTGGTGTTGTGATCTTTTGTTCTCGTAGTTGCGAAAGCAGTTCAAAGCCACTCATAGAAGGGATACCAACATCTAACAACAACATATCAAACTTATCTTCATAGATGGTGTCAAGAGCTTCTATACCATCATAGGCACAAGTAACTGTATGTCCTATCGAGATCAAAAATTCTTCTACTAATTCATTTAAAATAATATCATCTTCTAGAAGTAAAACTTTCAAATAAGTACTCGTTTTTCATACAACTCTTCTAAAACATTTTCAAACTCTTTTGTGTATACTTTAGTAGAAAGCTTATTTTTATATAAAAATAGTTTGATATTCTTTTTGAGTGTTTGCGTGGTATCAATAGACTTTAAAAATACAAAAAGAATTTTATTTAAAGGTCTATACACAACTTCTTGTAAATCTAGATCAAAATAACCAAGTAAGTAGAGTGTCTGTTTTGTATCAAATGATTTATTAATCACATCATATTTATATTTATGAAGTATGATATTTTTTGCAACTCTGTATGATTTTGAAGATGTAAACTTTTTCTTTTTTACTACTGAGCTTTTTTGCATAAATATAAAAAGCTCTGAGTATTCAAAATGAAGTAAATCATTGAGATAAGTTAGTTTTTTAAAATACTTTGATTTTTTTAAAAACTTTCTATATTCATTTGGCATTTTCCAAATATAAGGACTGATCGCTTTTGTTTGCATAAACTTATAGATCGATTTATCAAACTCTTTTTCAAGTTTCTTTTCTTTGATGATACGGTAAAATTCTGGATAGGCATTTGTAAGTACTTCAAAAAAACTATGGTGAACTAAATATTTATACACCCCAATAGATTTTTTTTGAACTTTCTTTTTTCCTTTGACTTGGTCGATAAAGTTTTTTTGTCTGTTTTTTTCATCCATGAATAACTCTTTTATCATAAATTTTTTGCATTTTAGTGTACTCTTTTTGCATGTCATCTAAGCTAGGTATATTGTTATCTCTTTCTATCATAGGAGATACATCGATCTTATCTAAAGTGTATTTGAGTAGTTCCCATGTTGGTTTATTTACTTTTGTCCCATGCGAATCGATGAACATTTGAACTTCATCATCAAAATAGTGTCCAGCCACATGGATATATGAAACAGCATCTAAGTCCAAGCTTTGGATAAATTTTTTTGCATTGTAGTTATGATTTATACTATTTACATAGACATTATTGAGATCCAAAAGAAGTTTTGCTTTACTGTGATGAAGAAGCTCATTGATAAAGTCACTTTCACTCATACTTGAGGGTTCCGTGTGATAGTAAGAGGCATTTTCGATCGAGATATTTCTTTGTAAAAAATCTTCTACATATTTAATATTATCACTCATTGAACGGATCATTTTTTTTGTTAATGGCACAGGTAATAATTCATGTGCTTGTATCCCATCATATGATGAGTAACTTATATGTTCGGAATAATATTTGATATCATAAGTATCTAGAAAATTTTTGAGTTGTTGTAAATATTTTTTCTTTGGTTTTGTATTTGAACCCAATGAAAGTGAAACTCCATGTGCTACAAAAGGAGTATTTTGTGCAATTTGTTCAAACTTTTCTCTATACCAAACAGGCATATCGATCCAGTTTTCAGGAGTGATTTCCCACCACGAAGGGGAAAATGACTTTTTATCAAAGTGTATATCATCTAAAAACTCAGACCGAAGTCCCAATCCACACCCTTTGATATGCTTCATAACTTAGTTAGCTCCACATTTACCAGCGCCACATTTTGCTGATTTTGCTTCTTTTTTCATCTCTTTCTTTTTTTCAGCGCCACATTTACCAGCACCACATTTTCCATCTTTTTTCATCGATTTTTTCATCTCTGCTTTTTTTTCAGCGCCACATTTACCAGCGCCACATTTTGCAGATTTTGTTTCTTTTTTAGTGTCAGCGCCACATTTACCAGCACCACATTTTGCTGTGTCATTTGCATTTGCCATCGCAGATGTTGAGATAACAGTTCCTAATAATATACCAGCTAATTTTAGTTTTTTATTCATTTTTTAAATCCTTTTTTTATTGATTTTTAATAGTATTCAATCAATGTGTAGTTTGTGTGTAATTTACAACATATTTGTATTGTACAGCAAAATTACTCAATATTAACAACATTTTGAGTATGATTCCACTATCAAAAACTTCAAGGATTTTAGTTTCTTATGCCCTTATCTAATTTAAACGATGAACAACACTCTTCTGCCACTTCAGTCTTAGGACATAACTTAACAATAGCCAGTGCAGGTACTGGAAAAACTTCTACAATAGTAGGACGAATAGGACATCTTTTACATAGTGGAGTACAACCACAGCAGATTTTATTACTCACTTTTACCAATAAAGCAGCGGCAGAGATGATTATGCGTGTTGCAAAGTTTTTTGATGAAGCGACTGCAAAAGCAATCGTATCTGGAACTTTTCATAGTGTAAGCTATAAGCTTCTTAAAAAATCTGAAAAACCTATCACTTTAAAACAACCAAATGAGCTCAAAACACTTTTTAAATCTATCTATGAAAAAAGAGTTTTTGTAAATCAAACTGATGTTAAACCATATGATGGTGGATATTTGTATGATATGTATAGTTTGTATCTCAATAGTAGTTATGATGAAAGTTTTGAAACTTGGATGGGAAATAAAAATGAAGATCAGAAACAATATACACTGATTTACGAAGATGTTATAGATGAATTCAACCGACTGAAAAAACAGTATGGATATGTAAATTTTGATGATTTATTGACCAATATGCTAGAGTTACAAAAAGAGATAAACTATGATTTTGTAGAAATTTTAGTGGATGAATATCAAGATACTAATCCTTTGCAAGGAAAAATTTTAGATGGATTTAAATCAAAAAGTTTATTTTGTGTGGGTGATTATGATCAAAGTATTTATGCTTTTAACGGAAGTGATATCAATATCATCTCCTCCTTTGACAAACGATATGAACAAGCAAAAATATTTACACTAGATAAAAACTACCGCTCAACTGCACCTATTTTAGATCTTGCAAATAAAGTGATACAGCACAACCCTCGTATCTATGAAAAATCACTTAAAGTAGTACGGTCAGAAAGAGAGCATATTCCTCAACTTTTAAAATTTGATGAGTTATATATTCAATATGAATTTATTGCACGAAAGATTATCGAAACAAAAACGACAAATGAAAATATAGCTATCATCTATAGAAATAACTCTAGTGCTGATGGAATCGAAGCTAATTTACGAGATGCTGGAATCGAATGTAAAAGAAAAGGTGGACATAGTTTT
>JBASAI010000012.1:0-1587 GCA_049650525.1 Arcobacteraceae bacterium | reverse complement strand
GTTAAAATCTGTAAATTTCATATTTTATAATTGCCTTTTGTTTTAATATAGTACCTTTAAAACAAAAAACTTAACTTATTTAAGCCTATCTTTAAGATTCCCTATATTTCTTCGATTATAGCCAATATAACCTTAAAAAGTATTTTAACTACTTTTGTGCTATAATAATTTATATGCAAGGTTATATAATAAACATAAATAATGTCAAAGATGAAGACTTAATTGTCTCAATTTTAACAGCGAACAATTTTTATACTACATACCGTTTTTACGGAGCGAGACATTCTACTGTAAATGTAGGATTTAAAATTGATTTTGAACTTGAAACCAATATGAAAAGTAGTATTCCCAGACTTAAAGATGTGTTACACATATCATATCCTTGGATTTGTGATAATACAAAGCTTTATTGTTGGCAAAGATTTCTCAAACTTTTTTATCCTCACTTAAAAGATGTCGATGAGATTGAAGATTTTTACTTTGACTTACTTGATGATTTAGCACATAAAATGACAAAACAAAATCCTAAAAGAGCTATCATTGAAGCCTATGTAAAACTTTGTGAACATGAAGGACGCCTGCATACAGAATACGAATGCTTGCTTTGTGAAACAAAAATAGAAGGTGAGATCTCTTTAGTAAGAAGTTTTTTACCTACGCATAAAAAGTGTAGTTATAGTAAATCTTTTCAATTAAACCAAATAAAAGAGCTTTTTGAAGAGAAAAGTATGATAAATTTCAACGATGAAGAGGTTGAGTATATCTGGAAGATTTTACTTCAAGGACTTTAGGTATAAAAAAGTGTATAATTTAATAAAAATTTAAATACAAAGTAGTGAGTATGATAAAAAATCTAATCGATAATTTCCACCTTGAAGATATAAAAAATGAACTACATTCGTCTGTGTTTTTTGAACATGAAAATTATGATCTATTTATATTACGGATGCCTCAAATGGAGAATAATCAAATGATTTTTTTAAGTAAAGCATTTGTGATTACAAATGAACGGTACTATCGTTATGATAAAGAAAGCCAAGCTTTTATAGATCTTATTGATATGAAAGGTTTTTATAAATATCTTGATCAATATATAGATAATACACTCAAAATTATTACACGCAATTTTGATGAGATTGAAACAATTGAAGATTCTTTTTATGAAGGGAATGCAATCAAAAATTTCAATAAACAGTGGTTTGTATACAAAAATAATTTTGTGAGAATCAACAGAGTATTATTTAGAGCAGTAGAGGTGATTGATGATTTGATTGAAAGGTATAAACAAGAAGATGATTATCTTGAAAGAAACTTTGAGGATATTGAAGAACATCTCCAACGAGCCCATCGAAACTCTGGTTTGTTACTAGAAAAACTTGATGCTATTTATAATTTCCATTTAACACAAAACAACGAACAGATGAATAAAACAGTTTATATATTAACGCTTCTTTCAGGGATATTTTTACCATTAAATCTTATTGTTGGTTTTTTTGGAATGAATACAACTTCTCTTCCTTTTACGATCGACGCAGGCGGAACATATAATGTAGTCTTTCTTTTACTAAGTATCGGATTGATCGCCAC
>JBASAI010000011.1:0-11343 GCA_049650525.1 Arcobacteraceae bacterium | reverse complement strand
CATATGCAAAATAATCAGCTAAATATCCATAACAAGGATTAGGAACACCCATTTGCTTCATTTTAGCTTGGCTTGTTAGACCCATTTTCATACCAACAATTTTATGACCCCGTGCTTCTTTTGCAGCTCGTGCTGTCCACTGTATATCATAAGCGTCTTCATATGTCATATCTGGATAATCATCCGTTATTTTTGTAATTTCTTTTGCATTTAACTCTGCATCCTCACAATGCTTTGCTAATTTTTCTATTGTTGCTTTATCTAGTGCCATTATATCAATCCTCTCGCTTTTGCCATTTCCATAGCACAATCATCAATCATATCTTCTTGACCACCAATCATTCCTCTACGACCTAGTTCAACTAAAATTGTTCTTGCATCAATTCCATATTTTTTTTCTGCTCGTTGTGCAAATAAAAGAAAAGATGAATACACTCCTGCATAACCTAAAGTTAAAGAGTCTCTTGAAATTCTTGTTGGTTTTCCCATTATAGGAAGTGCAATATCTTCTGCTGCATCTACAATCTTATCTAAATCAATTCCTGTTTCAACACCCATTCTATTACAAACAGCTACTAAAACTTCAGTTGCAGTATTTCCAGAACCTGCTCCAAATCCTGCTAAACTAGCATCAATTCGTGTAGCTCCTGCTTCAATAGCAGCTAATGAGTTTGCAACACCCATAGACATATTATTATGTCCATGAAATCCAATTTCAATTTCATCTCCAAACTCTTTTTTAAGTGCTCCTATTCTTGCACTTACCATATCAGGGAGTAAATATCCAGCTGAGTCTGTTGCATAGATACAATTAGCTCCATATGAAACCATTTTTCTAGCTTCTTCTACTATTCGTTTTTCATCTACCATATGGGCCATCATCAAAAAACCAACCGTATCAAGGCTCATACCAACTGCCGCTTTTATATGCTGTGCTGAACAATCAGCTTCAGTACAATGAGTCGCTACTCTAACTGTAGAAATACCGTGTTCTACTGCTCTTTCTAAATCTTTAACAATTCCAATTCCTGGAAGTAATAAAGCAGAAATTTTTGCATTTTTCATATTTGGAACAACCGCATCCAGCCACTCTTCATCTGTGTGTAATCCATAACCATAATTCAAAGATGATCCGCCAAGGCCATCTCCATGCGTTACCTCAATCATAGGAACACCTGCTTCATCCATTGCAGTTGACATTGCTGTCATTTGTTCTAGTGTAAACTGATGTCTCACAGAGTGCATTCCATCTCTTAAAGACATATCATGTATTGTAATTTTTTTACCTCTTAAATCCATTTTAAACTCCTGCTTTGATTTTTTCAGCCATTTGTTCTGCTATATTTGTAGCAGCCGCGGTAATAATATCAAGGTTTCCAGCATATTTTGGTAAATAATCACCTAAACCTTCAACTTCTAACCAAATTGAAATTTTATTTCCGTCAAACACAGGACCATTTTTAAGTGTATATCCAGGAACAAATTTTTGAACCTCTTTTACCATATCATGTATAGATTGTGTAATAGCTTCTTCATTTGGAGTTTCAGTTGTTTGACAATGAACTGTATCTCTCATCATAAGTGGTGGCTCAGCAGGATTTAGAATAATAATAGCTTTACCTTTTTTTGCGCCTCCAACTACTTCGATTCCTAGTTTTGTAGTTTCTGTGAATTCATCAATGTTTGCTCTTGTACCTGGTCCTGCAGATTTTGAAGCAGCAGTTGCAATAATCTCTGCATATTCAACTTCTTGAACAGATGAAATAGCCGAAATCATAGGAATAGTAGCTTGTCCCCCACAAGTTACCATATTAACATTTTGTACATTTTTTTCTAAGAGTTCTACCATATTTACAGATGGGACACAAAATGGTCCAATGGCAGCTGGTGTTAAATCTATAACTTTTACACCAAGCTCTGCTAATTTTCTATTATTTTCACCATGAACATATGCAGATGTTGCATCAAATGCAATTTTCACTCCATCTTCCTTTATAAAAGGTAATAATCCATCAACACCATTTGATGTTATTTTCATTCCTGCCTCTTTAGCTCGTAATAACCCATCAGATTCAGGATCAATTCCAACCATCCATAAAGGATTTAATATTTCACTTCTTTGAAGTTTATACATTAAATCTGTTCCAATATTACCAGATCCAATTAATGCGCAATTTATTTTCATTTTTTATCCTTTACTCTTATACAAATCTACAAGAAGCAGAACCAATTCCACCTATGTTGATAGTCATATTATCACCTGGCTTAATAGCAACCATAGCACACAAAGCACCTGAAAGTATTACTTCTCCAGCTTTTAAACCAACACCAAATTCACCTAGTTTATTTGCAAGCCAAACAACTGCATTCACAGGACTTCCCAGAGCAGCTGCTCCTGCTCCTGTGTGTAGTAGTTCACCATTACACTCTAAAGTGATCCCACAAGTTGTTAAATCAACATCTCTTGGATCCACTGCATTTCCACCAAAAACTATATACCCACAAGAAGCGTTATCAGATACTGTATCTTGGATTTTTATCTTCCAATCTTTGATTCTAGAATCAACGATTTCAAAACAAGGCATAACAAATTTTGTAGCTTTTAAAACATCAGCTGCTGTAACTCCTGGTCCCATTAAATCTTCTTTTAAAACGAAAGCGATTTCACCTTCTGCTTTCGGTTGATTCATTTTATCACTTACATTAATCTCATCACCATCAGAATAAATCATATCAGATAAAAGATAACCAAAGTCTGGTTGATGCACACCTAACATATCCATAACTACTTTTGAAGTTACACCGATTTTTTTACCGATGATTTTTGATTTATCATCTTGCATTCTTCTTGCTAAAAAATGATGCTGAATTGCATACGCATCTTCAATCGTAGAATCAGGTTCTCTTGAAGAGATTGGTTCAATTGAATAATTGCCTTTTAAAGCTTCATATAATTCATTTCCATATTTTTCTATTTTTTCATTTGTCATTGCCATAAAATTATCCTTTCAATCCTTACATTTTTATACATACATTTTTAAGTTCTGTATAAAATTCAAGTGAATGGTGTCCACCTTCTCGTCCTATTCCTGAACCTTTCATTCCACCAAAAGGTGTTCTTAAATCTCTTAAAAACCATGAATTAACCCACACAATGCCCGCATCAATTTTAGAAGCAACTCGATGTGCTTTATCTAAGTTTTCAGTAAATACAGTAGCTGCTAATCCATATTTTGTATCATTTGCCATATGGATAACCTCTTCTTCTGTATCAAAAGGAGCGATATGACAACAAGGTCCAAATACTTCTTCTTTTACTACTGTTGCAGTTTCAGGAAGTCCTGTCCAAATAGTTGGTTCAACCCAAAAACCATCTTTTAAGGCACCATCCATTTTAGGAGCTCCTCCACCCAAGATAACATTTGCACCCTCTTTTTTGGCATTTTCATAAAATTCTAAAACTTTATCTCTATGTGCAGCACTTACAACTGGACCCATATCAACACTTTCATCATTATGAACTCCAACTTTAAGTTTTTGTCCTGCATCTTTGAGTTTAGATACAAACTCTTCAAATATTGGTCTTTGGACATACACTCTTTCTGTTCCTAAACATACTTGTCCTGAATTTGCAAATACTGATCGAGCTGTTTCAGTAATAGCTTTATCCATATCGCAATCTGCAAAAATAACAGCTGGATTTTTTCCACCAAGTTCAAGTGAGATGTCTCGTACACCATTTGAACACGCTTTCATAATCATTTCACCAGTTTTAGTTTCCCCTGTAAATGTTAATGCATCGATATCTTTATGTGCTGTTATTAAGTTTCCAGTAATTGAACCTCGACCTTGTACAACGTTATATACACCCTTTGGAACTCCAACTTTACTCATAACTTCACCTAAAAGTGATGTAGTAGTTGGTGTTACTTGTGATGGTTTTACTACGACTGTATTTCCACAAGCAAGAGCCGGACCTACTTTCCAAGTCATAAGCAATAAGGGTAAATTCCAAGGTGAAATAACACCAATAACACCTTTTGGTTGTCTCATTGAATAGTTCATAGCTACTTTACCATCTGGAGTATCCATTCTATATGCTTCATCAGCAACAGATTTCATAGTATCAGCAAATACTTTGAAGTTTGCAGCTCCTCTTGGAATATCGATATGTCGTGCAATTGAATAAGGTTTTCCTGTATCTAAACATTCAGCTTCTAAAAAATCATCAAATCTTCTGTCCATCTCATTTGCAATTTCATACATTAAAGCTATTCTATCATTTAGCTTCATTTGTCCCCATTCCCCAGTAAGTGCAGCTTTTGCAGCTGCAACTGCAGCATCTACTTCAGGTTCTCGTCCTTGTGCTACTTTTGCAATTAATTCAGCTGTGGCTGGATTAAAGTTATCAAAAAACTCTCCACATTGAGAGTCGATAAATTGTCCGTTAATATAGTGTTGTACTTTTTTCATTATTTTAATCCTATCTTTTCTATGGCATATTGTGCACATATAATATCTTCTTCTTCCGTTCCTCCTGAAACACCAATAGCTCCAACCTTCACACCATCTTCAAATATAGGAAGTCCTCCACCAAAAGGGATAAGTCTACTTCGATTAGAAAAACCATGTTCTAAATGAGGCGCATCCTTAAATATTTCAGTCCATTGATGAGAAGGAAAACCAAAGCTAGCACTAGTATATGCCTTGTCTTTTGCTATATCTATGGAATGTATAAAAGAACCATCCATTCGTAAAAATGCCATTTCAAGTCCTGATGAATCAACAACAGATACATTAATCGATATTTCTAATTCCTCCGCTTTTTCTACAGCATAAAGACAAGCATCACTTGTCTTTCTTCTCATGTTTCTTTGTGTCATTACCATATTCATTATTTATAAGCATTTAAAGTATAAGCTGATGTAAAAGAACCATTTTCTTGTCCTGTATGATAGAAAATTCCTCTCCATAATTCATCTTCTGTCCATGTAATAACTGGCATATCAGGTTGTGCTAAATATCCAAGTCCGGCAAATGTCTCAAGTCTATGTCCTGAAGGATCGAAGAAATAAATTGTTTCTCCTCTTGTGATACCATGTCTTTGAGGGGTTACATCAATTTTTACATTATGCATTCCCATAACATCAGCTGCTCTTAAAATATCATTCCAACCATCTAGGAAAAAAGCAAAATGATGTATTCCTACTTCTTCACCTGCAACAAAAGCAATATCATGTGGTGTTGAAGAACATGTAAGCCAAGTAGCTGCCTGTAATGAACCCTCCGGCCCTACACAAACTTGTTCTGTTAAACTAAATCCAAATACATCTATAAAAAATTGTGTCACTTCCATAACAGACTCAGGTCCTTTACACATTAGTAAAGCGTGGTCAATCCAATGTGCTTTAATTCCTTTTCCTTTAAAAGGCCAAGGTGCAGGGTTCGTATCTCCTGTATCCTTCCCTAAGAATTCTTTATGTGCATATAAATGCATATGATGCCCACTTGGTAAAACAAAAGCTAATACTCTTCCACAGTCAACAACTGTACCTGCTTCTAAAAATTCTGTTTTAATACCTTTATTTTCAATTTTTATTTTTAAATCATCTAAATCAGAATCATGCTGTACTTTATAAGCAATTCTATTAAATGTAGCCTCTTCAGAAGGTCTTAAAACCAAACTATATTTATCCCATTCATCCCAACACTTTAAATATAAAGTACCATCTTTATCTTCTCTTGTAACAGTCAATCCCATTATCTCTTCATAATAATTTCTTGTTTTTTCTATATCTAAAACATTTAAATCGACATGACCTATTCTCATAATTCCGCTCATAACTTCTCCTTAATTTCCTAGCACATACACTTTTTCATTCAATTCTTTTACTTTTTTTGGTAAAAATTCTATGTTCATATCACTTTTTGGTAATACTCTACATGATAAAATGATGTGATTATCTTCTTCCTCTTTTGTTATATGTTTTCTATTCATTTTCAATTTGGTATAATCACCACTAAGAACACGAATTTTACAAATACCGCAAGCACCATTGTGACATCCTTTAGGAACTAAATCAGTACAAACTGACAAAGAGTCCATGAGATTCTTATCTGTAATACACTCTTTACTTTTATTTTTATTTTTAACAAAAATATTATACTTCACTAATATCCTTTCCGAAGACTTAATATAAATATTGTATTTATACTCGAAGTAAAAGTTTCCTTTTAACTGAATGTAATATACTTGAATAGATTCGCATAAAAATCGCGATTTTGGAATAATTATAGAATTTTGAGTTTTTATTAATAGGAGAATTAAAATGTAGAAGGGATGTAAAAAAGAGAGTCTCTTTTTTACATCTTTAAAATTAAGTTAAATGTCATCCACCTCTTTAGGATATGAACCAAGTACTTTTATATATTTAGAATTTTTATTTAGAATTTTTTGAACAGTTTTACTCTTTTGATGTCCGTCAAATTCAATAAAAAATGTTGAAACTCCATTTACTATGTGAGATTTAATTTTATTTAAACTAATTTTAGCCTTTTTAAAATTATTTAAAAATTCAATCAAACTCCCATATTTATTTGGAAGCTGTACTATAATAGATGTTTTATCATTATTACTTTTCAAAGATTTTTCTTTAGAGATGATAAAAAATCGTGTTTTATTCTCTTTATTATCTTCAATATTTTTAAAGAGTACAGGGATAAAATGGGTTGTAGCAGCTAATTGAGAACAAATAGCTGCACTATTTTTTGTTTTTGCTGCTAGTTTTGCTGCTTTTGTTGTTGATTCTACATAAACATATTTTGTCTCATTGAGATGGTAATTTTCTAAAAAAATTGAACACTGATCAAATGCAATATCTTTTGAGAATATAACCTTGATATCTTCAACTTTTGTACAATTACTCACCAAAGTATGATGAATATCTAAAACTGTTTCTCCTACAATATTTAAATCATAATTATTAAAACAATTTATTGTGTCCCCTACAATTCCATTTGAACTATTTTCAATGGGAACAATTCCATATTTGGCACGACCTTCTGAAATTTCAAAAAAAATATTAGTTATAGAATTTACAGAATAATAATTATTCTGATTTCCTAATTTATTGATAACAGCTTCTTGAGTATAGCTTCCTTCTGGACCTAAATACACAATTTTTTCATAATCAACTGTATCTAATATCATATTTGTTATTTGATTTAAAAAATTTTGATTAGTTATTGATAAAGAAGGCAAGTCGTCATCTTTTATAATATTCTTTCTTTTTTTCAAAAGTTTTAATATTTGAGAATTAATATTCTCCAGTACAGTGTTATTCATTATATACCTTTTGGATTACTTTTTTAATAAAATAATATCATAACATCATCTTAAGACAGATAAAAGAGATGAAACTCTTTTATCTAAAAGATAGAAAATTTGATTAAAATTTGTAAGAAAGATAGAGTCTTGTAGTATTTGTATTTTCTGTTATTAATTCTTCACAGGTTACATATTCATGTTCTACTTTTAGTAACAATTCTTTTGAAAAAGGAACTATACCAAGTATTCCAAATGCAGTTACATCTCCCAACGCATGAGTACTAGAAAAAGATTTTCCAGCATATGGAATTATAGTTGCTATAGTTGTGGGGACAATCACAGCACCAACTATAGTATCAGTATCTGCCCTTGCAGGCACTCCACCACCATGAACTGGCATCGCTGAAAATAGTGTATCAGATGTCCCAGCTCCAGCACCTGTATATGCAGCTCCATTTTTATCTGTGCTAGAAGTAGCAGCAACGAGATATCCTAATTTATCTATACCCATTGGTCCTGTCGCTTTAAGTCCAACCACTTGTCCATCTTGTGCCTTATCAGCTTGTGTTTTGTCTGTCGATTTTAAATATTGAGCAGATAAAGTGTGTCCATCAATTTTATAGTCTCCTTGAAAATAGAAAACATCTTTATCTGTTGCTGATGTTATACCATTTTCTTTTAAATACTGTACTTGTAATGTTGTATCGTGTATAGATTCATTTTTTATAAAAATTGATGCTGCACCATCTTGAAACTTTTCAAATTCTCCAACATTACCTAATCCATCTGTTTGTGACTGATATTTATTTATATAAGCAGCAACTATTGTTGTATCTGGAATATCGGTATTTGTCAAAACATACGCCTCAAAAGAATCTTTTAAAATAGATTCAGATGATTTTCCATCAATTCCTGAACTTATCAATGGTGTATTTATATATTGTCGCCCAATTTTAAGTGATGTATTAGAAAGAGTATATTCTAAATATAGTTCTGAAAGAACAGAACCAGATCCATTCAATGGATTTACCTGTGCACTTGCTCCATTAACATTAAAAGGTGGAATAGGACTTTGATCTGTATAATCTATTCCATCATTTAAAACTGTAGATGCTTGAAATGTAGCTCCTAATTTTAGCCCGTAGATATCATCCGTAATGATTCCTAAACTACCACCTAAAGCACCTACACTATCTGATTCTTTAGAACCTAAAAAGTTTGAGTTTATATAAGCCGCTTTAATCTCTCCATTTACTTCACTATTTGCAAAAGCTTCTTTTATATTTTCAGCACCATTTGCTACTGTTGATAATACTAAAGCTGTAACTAAACTTATCTTTATAACATTTCTCATTTTATTTCCTTATGTTAATATATTTTAAACCTTAAAGTTTAAAACTATGAAATAAATTTTATTGAAATTAAATCGCGAAATATTCGCTTTTATATCAATTACACAGAATACTAAAAATTATATCTAAAGCATTTTTACTATTATAGGTAAGAAAAATCATAAAAGTATTGTATTTAACTTAATCAAGAATTTTTTTATACAACCTTAAAATAAAATACTAACAAGTGCTATTCTTTATCATAACTTGATAATTAAACAGCCAAGAGAAAGAACTAAAATTCATTTTTCTCAATTTTAGAGGGGTCATTTGATGGATATATTTGCGTAGAAAATTGTCCGACAAATGGCAACCTCGCTATCTCAAATGGCAATATCTTGAAAATGGGACAGTTTGGGGGATAGGTTTGGGATAATCTTGTGAGTGTTAAGAGGAGTTAGCTTATTCTAACAAAATATGTACGAAAATAGACACTACAAGTCTCAATCTATTTTACTTCATCAAATCTAAATAAGCATCAACAGCTTCACTTGCCATTTTTTCTTTTTGATTACTATACATCTGCGTTGTAGCTATTTTACTATGACCTAATGCTCTTGATATATTTTCTAATGATACTCCATTATTAACAAGAGTAAAACCTAATAAATGTCTAAAGTCATGCAATTTCATATCTGTAATTTCACATTTTTCTTTTAATCTTTTCCAAGGTGCTGCTGGAAATTTAGCATATTTCTTTAAAGTTTTTTTATTATAAAACACTAACCCCTTTTTTTTACCCTCTAAACACTCTATAGCTTCAATTAATTCATTATCAAGTACAAATGATAAAGTTTTCCTTATTTTGCTTTGTGAGTCAATTATAGTGTATTTTTTATTGACCAAATCAATATGTTTCCAATCTAGACTTAAGACTTCCCCTGCTCTTCTTCCTCTTAATAAAAATAAAAACATAGCTCGATATTGATTATCTGGTAAATTTAATATCTCCTTATAAAGTGCTTTTGCTTTATCCTTCTCTATTTCAAAATACCTATTTGGGTCAAATTTTGGAAAAATCAATCCTTTTGTAATATTACGATCAACAATACCTATTTCTATTCCATAATTAAACATAGGAGAAAATAAATCTTTTATTGCATGTAATGTTTTAGGTTTATAGTTCTGCTCAATCATAGTGTTAACAATTTTTTGAAAATCATCTTTTGTTATATCTTTAATCTTTTTATTTTTTAGATTAGTAGGTACATGTTTATTGTACACACAAGTATGAACATATAGTCTTTTTTCAGTAATCATATTTTTTTTATATTCAGCATATGTTTTAAAAAATACTTCTAAAGTGGGATTCTCTAATTTTTTAATAGATTCACCATTTTTTATTTTATTAATTAGCTCTGTTCTTTTCTCATAAGCAATTGATGGATTAGTTCTGATAGCATCATTTGAATAGCCAACTATTTGTTCAGTATTGATAATTCCTACAATTTTAATTCTTGCAATATAGGTTTTTACCTTTGTTTTAGCATCTAACTCATAGTAAATACCTGGAAATTTTGTTTTAACTAAATTTTTTCTCATTTTATACCGCAACCTTACCGCACTTCTTACCGCACTTTTTTAGTAGTATTTTGATAAATGTAGTATATCTTAAAAGTAATAAAAAGTAAAAGGATTGATTATATTGGTAGTATTTAAAGTAATAAGTAGTAATTATATGGCAGAGAAGAAGGGATTCGAACCCTCGGTAGCTTTCACTACACTTCGCTTCCAACGAAGCACTTTAGACCACTCGGACACTTCTCTGTTTGAATTGGGATTGTATCTAAAAAATTCTAAATCAAAAGAACTTTTTCCCTTTTTCTATTTTGATCAGTTCAAAAAACTTTTTGTATCCAAATTCTTTAATAGTAAGATGAAATAATATAAAGCCGCTCAAGCTACTCGCCAATGCCAATCCAAAGATACCGTATGGTTTTATAAGAGCTAAGGAAAGTGCTACATTCCATAGAAGAGATTTCATCGTTATTTTGGCTGCAATTCCTTGCTTTTCATAGGAGTATAACCATAAAGAAAATATTTTTCCTATTCCAAAAGGCAAAAGTCCCACAAGATACATCGTCAAAACTAATGCTGTTGTTTGGGTATCTTCTTGTGTGAAAGCACCTCTTTGAAACAAAAGTTCAACAATAAGTGTGTTGAAAACTATCCCTATAAATGTTGAGATACTCAAAACGATCAAAAGTACAAAAAAAGCTTTTCGCAGATAAAGTAATGCTTTTTCTTCATTATTATTTTTTATAGCTTTTGCAATCGTAGGAAACAGTGCCACAGAAGTAGCAATAGCAAAAAGTGCCAAAGGCAACTGAAACAATCTATTTGCATAATAGAGATAACTAATACTTCCAGAGATCAAAAAACTCGCAAGCCAAGTATCTAAAAAAGCAGCAACATGAGCAGCACTACTTCCAAAAACTGCAGGATAAAACTGTTTATAAAATTTGCTTTGTTTGATATCTCGTGTTTTTTTTCTGATGTTTGTGGTGAAAAATTTGATTTTGAGTTTTTTGATCGCATACAGATGTACGATAACTTGTAGTATCCCACCAACAATAACTCCCCAACTCAGATGATATACAATATCTTTTGACTCCATATTTTGAG
>JBASAI010000010.1:0-6160 GCA_049650525.1 Arcobacteraceae bacterium | reverse complement strand
AAATTGAACCAACCAACCAGGTAAACATTTAGGACAATCACTAGATTTTTTTTTAGCCATTAACTATAACTCTAATCTTCCGTTGCAGGCATAATAGCCCCAAGTTTCATTTTAACATTACCAATCGCTTCTTCTGATGCGATCATATGTGCCCCTTGAATGATTATTTGACAATTAATCATCTCTTTGTTATGTTTTTGAGTTAGTTTACTTTCAAATACACCTGCGAATCCAGTTCCTATTAAGGCCCCATACATTGTTGTAAGTAATGCAACCGCCATAGCAGGACCAACAGCCGATGGATCAGATAAGTTTGCAAGCATCGCTACAAGACCAACAAGAGTACCAATCATACCCATAGATCCAGCTGTTCCACCTATTGATGAAAAAATAGCAATCATTGTTCGATGTCTATTTTCTATATGCTCAAGTTTAATCTCTAAAAGATTTTCTAAAACATCTGGTTTTGTGTTGTCAACTAATAAATTAAATGCTTCTTTAAAAAAAGGATTTTCTTCATCTTGTATCTTAGTTTCGACAGTCATAACCCCATTTTTTTTAATATCCGTTGCATAGATAATAATTTTTTCTATAAGTTCATCAACTGGCTCAAAACTAACAGGACTCATCGCAATACCTACTACTTTACCAAATTTTGCCATCGAATCACTCTCGTATTGAGCAATAGTAACAGAAGCTGTTCCACCTAAAACAATTATGACAGAAGGAACATCAACATAAGCACCAAATCCAGCTCCACCAAGAACTATAGCTAATGCAACAAGTCCCCAAACTCCCGCTATTCCACCTGCTGTTGTTTTATCCATCATTTCTCATTTTTATTTTATTTTTCCTATATGTTTAATCTTTACACCAAACTTCCCATCGACAATAATCGCTTCACCTGTACCAATGACTACTCCATTGACTAAAATATCCAATGGTTCATTTGTCATCTGTGAAAGTTCTATAATTTCACCAATATCCCAGCTAATTACATCTCGTAAAAGACAAACTTTTGTTCCCAGTCGAACACTCAATCTCATTTTGATATCAAAAAGCAATCGTAAATTATCAACAGATTCTTCACCTAATAGTGAGCTGATAATTGATGTTGATTTATCATTTGATTCCTCTTCATCTGGTGTTTTTGGAGTATCAGTTAAGAGATCTACAAATGGCATAGATTTATTATCAAAAGATATAAATACCTCTAAGTTTTCATCATTTAATTTGATGATAAATTTATAAAGTTTATCAGTATTTTTTATATCTTGCATTGAGATAACAGCCGTATCACCAAGAGTAGATTTGATTGATGAAATATCACCAAAACCTTGAGCATTTACACTTGTACAGATACTTCCAGATATAGTGGCAACGATCTCTTTTACTGCATCAGTAATCTCATCATCAATAGTATCTTTAAGATCAGTTACTCCACCCAACATAAGATATTCAAATTGTGTTGCTGTAGCTGTCGGAATATAAAAGTTCCACTGTGTATTTTTACCTGAAAAATCAAAACCTACAGTAACATTTACACACTGTGTCTCTTCTATTTCATCAGCAGGTATGAGTACTACTTCTTCGACATTACTATTTGCAGAAAGCAAACTTTCTAGCGTACTAGAAACTTCACTTTTAATTATATTTGATATATCAGATGCCAATTGTTTTTCCTATATTAAGCTTGTGTATTCTTGTATGCTTCCATTAAACTTTTCTTTAAGTTCATCATATCTTCAGTAGGATATTTATATTCCATATCACCTTTGATAATTCTTACGAAAAAATCTTTTGTGTCAGAGTTATAGCCAAATTTTACATTGTCTAGCATCACTTCGTTGTCTGCTACCTCTGTGTTTCTTTGAGCATTTTTGTATTGTTCATCTGGATTTACAGTTGATTTTTTTTCAGATTCTTGTATTTTAGAGATTTTAGATACATAGTCTACCTGTGTCTGATCCATAACCTCAAGTCTTCCTAATTGCATATCGTCCTCCTTATTTAAAATTAATTAATTATAACATAAACTTTGTTATTTTATCCATTTTTACGCTAGATTACAACTCTTCAAGAAAATCATCAAAGTTTTCCAATCGAATATCGATCAGTTTTCCTTGCATTTTATCTCTAAAATTTTGTACTGCACTACTGAGTTTCATATCTTGTATCATTCGTATTCCACTTAAAAACTTGGCATCTTTATCTTTATACAAAAACTCTATTTCCGTGAGTGTTGCATATGCAAGTTCATCTTGTCCAGAACTAAAAAGTGCCGCTATCATCAGATAAAAAGCATCTATGCTTTGGAGATTGTATTCATTTTGCAGATGTTCTATGATTTTGATGGTCTCTTTTGGGTTCTCATTGTACAGCTGAATGATCGCTTTTGTTCTTAAATATGCTGGATTTTTGTTATTCGTTATATTGAAATCTATTCGATTAAATATCCCCAGTGCTTTTACCGTATCGATATAATAATCAGTGATAACAAGATTTCCATTTAGAAACATATTGTTATATACTTTTGGTAATTCATCTTGTATTCGTGAGATATACAAATACATATTTTCATCTTCTTCTCTTGCGATCAGATTAAATAAATGCACCAAAGGATCTTTGTCAAACTCCACAAGCAACGGAGCATTTTCCATGATTCCATCTGATTTGAGATTTTCGATAAAATGCAAGGCTCTAAAAAATATAGATTTTTTTTGACTTAAAGATAACTTTGTATTATCCAATTTTCGAGTGCTATCGATAAATATTTTGTACATATAAGTAGCTAGATATTCATAACTTCCACTTTTAGCTAAGATATTTTTTTCTAAAAACTCTAAAAATACTTTATCTTCACTTACATTAAACTTTTTTGTAGTGATGAAAGTCATCACCGAATACAGCTTATTTCCATGATCAAGAGTATATGCTTTTTTAAAATACTTATAAGCATTGTTATAGTCATAAATCTGTGCATAAGAAAGCCCTAAATTATAGTACTCATATGCTTTTGTGTCATATTTTTCATCGATCATTTTTTGGAGTGTCTGCACTCTTTTAATCGGATCTTCTTTGATCACTTTTAAAAACTTCGAGTTATAATCAATCATCATATTTAACTCATGAATACTATCTTTGTTTTTGATGATGAAACCATTTGTTTCATTGATATTCATCGCATCATAATCTTCAAAAATAAATGGAGCAAAATAGTATGCAAAATCGAGTTTTAAGTCAAAAGAGGGATTTGTTATCTTATCAAAATACTCTTTGGCTGTAAATTTATCTTTATTAAAAAAGAGTTCGAGCCCTAAGTCATTGTTCGTATGAAATATTTTTTTTCTTTCATCGATTGTTGCGATATTGTCATTTATACTTGAGATATCATTCGCTTTGATGTTTCTAAAAAGTTTGAACCACATCACTTCATTGATCGCTTTATCGCCTTTTGCTTCATTGTGTGCTTTTTCGAGATAAAATTTTGCTTTATCGTAGTTGCCAAGTTTGATACACAACATAGCAACTTTTAGTTGTGAGATATTTTTCGTACCCTCTGCTAACTCAAATGCTTCTTGATACTTCTTTTGTAATATCAAAGTATCCACCACAAGAAGTTTTTCATGCTCTGTGAGTCTTTTTGCTTTTTGGCTTACATTTGTGATCTCTTTGATATACTCTTCGTTGTTTGTGATCTTGTACAAATAGTATGCAGCACTAAAATAAGAGTATTTATCTTTATACTGCAACTCTTTAAAATCATATATTTTTTTCAAGTATAAGTAGGCGTTATTTTCTGAGTTGAGTTTGTAGTATGCGATACCGATATTTAAGTACGATGGTACTTTTAAGATCTTTGATGATTGTTTTAGTAGTTGTATCGCATGCATGTACTTTTCTTGCTCGAGATAGAGTACGGCTGTGTTAAATTTGAGTAAAAGTTCTCTTCTTTCTTGTTTGTCTTGAAGATTTTGGTGCTCAAAAAGAATTTGAGGTTGAGATTCAATAGTTTTATTTTCTAATGAAAACAAAACTATTGGAGTCATAAGTATACTAAAAAAAATATTTTTCATAGTATGCATCGTTACTTAAATGTACCGAGAGAAGCATAGAGTTCATTTACTCTTTCTTGAAGCAGTTTATTTCTATGATCGAGTTCAGCATTTTCTAGTTTTAATTCTTGCAAACTTTTTCGTGTATTTTTCAGACTCTCTTGAGAGTCATCTATAGTATCAAGAGAAAATTTGACCTGTTGTTCAAACTTCTCTTTCAACTTTTCAAGATTTGCATTTTTTTCTTCCACCATCACTTTTTCTTCTGAAATTTTACGATAAAGTGATTTATACACATTCATACTACTGTAAAAATATACAGTAAGTACTCCAAGTATCGATAAAAGTAAAAAATTATCCATATATACTACCTATCTTTTAAGTGCGATCAATGTAGTCAAAATAGCATCTGCAGTCGTGATAGACTTCGCATTTGCCTCAAAAGCTCTTTGGAAAACCATTAGATTTACTAAAGACTCACTAAGATCTGCTGTAGAAAGCTCTAGCGTTCCACCTTTTATCTCTGCCATTTTGTCATTGTCCGCATTGAATATAGCAGATCCACTTCGAGTAGTCTCCATCAAAAGATTATCACCTATTGCTTCAAGTCCACGATTGTCAGTAAATCTTGCAACTGCAACTTGACCGATGGCATATATAGCACCATCTTGTGTCATCGTGATGAGTCCTGAATCATCTACATTAAAGTCACCAAATGCACTATCGGTAAGTCCTAAACTATCAAGTCTTAGCTGTAAGTCATTTTTAGATGCATTTTGGTTGATGGTAGTTTCTATCTGTAAAAATTCTGCAGCAGCACCCTCTCGACCACTTCTATCAGCATCCTTAAGCAAAAGACCAGCAATACGACCAGCTTGTATTTCTATAGACTCACCAAAACTCACTCCATTGTCACTCCCTGCATTGATTTTAGATACATTACCAGCATCCGCTGCATAGGTGATTTTTAATTTTCCTAATTCATTTATTATTGAGTCTATTTTTCTTGTTGGGTTTTCGGCATTCCAAGTTCCTATAATACTTGTTCCGGCACTATCCCCAGCACTACCAGCTGCTGCTACTATAACATCTACAATACCACTAGTTGTCGCACTCGTTGTCAAACCTGAAACACTCACATTACTACCTAAAAAAGTTATTGTATCACCAGCACCAGCATCAGTAAGACCACCATTTAAAGTGATAGTTTGTGTTTCTTGTACTGCTGCACTAGATTTTAATTCACTTGTAAACTCTACATCATAGTTTGTATCTTTTGTTTTTACTACTAAATTTCCATTAAAATTATAAGCTTCTACATATTTTGATAATTCTGTATCATTATTAATTTTAAATGCCATTTCTGTCACTGCTGTATCTTGATCTGTCTCACTAGCACCTAAGTAACCTCCATTATCATAATCAGAATCTAAAGAAGGATCTCCAGGAGGAGTACCAGGATTAAATGCACCAGCCAAAGTAAGTGGTGTAGCAGGAACTGTTACCTCTTTACCTTCTTCATTATCATAAATAGTAATTTGGTATGTATATGTATTATTAGTTTGTAGAATTTTATCAAATGCAAGTTCTGCTTCACCAAACACATCCATTTGTTTTCCACTTACTGCTTCTGCCATCGCATCACGAACTGACTCTATGTGTCCTAGTCCTGTTCCTGCAACTGCTTGTGCGATCGTTACTACATCACCTTTTGAAGCTTCATTGTTATTTTGAGAATCTGTCCAACCGAACTCTGTAACTCGAAAACCACTACCAGGTACAATACCCTCAATCACAAGATACCCTAATTCAGTATTTTCTTGAGTATTAGGCTCATATGGTGAGCTGGTATCATTTGTAAGATAAGCATTGAATCCACCTGCATCTGAGATCTTATCTGCAAAATCTTTCATCGTTGTAGCTTGATCTTCTCTAAAAGGTACAGAGAATTTCTCCCCATCAATATATGCATATACTGTATCATTTTCTCCCAATTCAGTTCCACCAGGTAAAGGAAAGTCCAATAAACTTTTCTGCACACTCGAACCAGCGGATGTTGGCTTTGGTTCTTCTTCAGCATAGAGTGTTAGTGCTGTGTTGTATTC
>JBASAI010000009.1:0-8734 GCA_049650525.1 Arcobacteraceae bacterium | reverse complement strand
CAAAGGTATGTTTTGTTTCATCACACCTTTTTTTGCAAGCTCAATAGCCTCTTTTACAGCATCGATTACTGCTTTTGATTCTGTAATATCTTGAGCAAATTTCACTACTCGAGTTACTTTTCCACTTTTATTTTTCACAGGAGTATACGATGCTTGAATCCAAACTGAACTTCCATCTTTTTTGAATCTTTTAAACTCATTTATTTGAGATTTTCCATTTTGTAAATTTTTCCAAAATTGTATGTATGCATCTGTGTTGGTATAGTGTTCATCACAAAAAATTTTATGATGTTGTCCAACTACATTCTCAAGACTATACCCCATAAGTTCTAAAAAATTTTCATTTGCATTGATAATTGTACCAGCAGGCTCAAAAGAGATGATTCCGTAGTTTTCATCCATCGCTGTTAATCGTGCTGATTCTTCTTCTGTTTTTCCAAAATTAAACATTGTAAATACTCCTTATGGTATTGAAATGATATCATAGACTATTATTATAGTTTTTTGTAGCTATTTTTTGTCTCTTCAATAGTATCTTCATTCAACACTTTTATATCTAAAATAGTGTAAGTTATCCTTAAAAGTCAAAGGAAAATTATGAATACTATTTTTATCAAAAATCAAAACAACAAATATTTTGAAAAAGCTTGGCAGATATATGAAGAGTCATTCCCACAAGAAGAGAAAAGAACTCTAGCAGAACAGATCAAATTATTTGATAAAAAAAGTTTCACGATGCTTTGTTATATAGAAGATGAAAAAGTACTTGCAATTTTGTTTTACTGGCAAATAGAAAGATATACTTACCTAGAACATTTTGCTGTAAATAGTACACTAAGAGGTCGTTCTTATGGCTCGAAAATATTACAAGAGTTTATAGATAACAATCAAAATATCATCTTAGAGATAGAACCTATCATTGATGAGGCAACTCAAAAAAGATTAGATTTTTATGAACGATTTGATTTCAGAGTAAACAACCATATTCATTTTCAAGTACCTTTTAGAAAAAATAGCGAAAAACTTCAGCTCATTTTTCTCTCACATAAAAAAGTCTTATCTGATGGTGAATATACAGCACTGTATCAAATGATGCTAAAAGTGATCTCCTATGAATAAGAGAGAAATATTTTAAAAGATTAAAAATGTACCAAAACTTTTCCGACTAAATATATATCCACTTTTTTATAGACAAGATGTCTATAGTCAGGATTGATTGAGACAAAAGTTTCATCTTTTTGGTTATATTTTTTGATCCACATTTTATCGCCATGATATAAAATATAAATAGCCTCATCTTCAAGCTCTTTGAGAGAAAGATCACATACAACTACTGCTCTATCTTGAATGAGTGGTTGCATCGATTCTCCATCTACTATCAAAGCAAAAAGTGATTTTTCGTTGTACCTTTTAGGGAGCAGCTCTTTTGAAAAAACCAACTTTTTTTGTTTATTGTCATCAAAAATATCTGTGTATTCTAGCTGCATTTTTTGCATTTTAAGTGATTAGCTTACTTCATCAATAAGATTTATCGTAGCTATCTCTATCATATCATACACTTTTTCAAATCCTTCAAATCCATCAAAAAAATATGGATCTGGAATATCAACATCATCAAGTCCAAACAGTCCTAACTTTTTGAGTTTAAATGTCGGACATCCCATCGTTTCTAAATCAACTAGATTTTGGTCATCAAGCCCAACAAGGATATCAAACTTTTTAAAATCCTCTTTTGTTACTTGTCGTGCTGTTTGTTTTGAGATATCGATACCATTTTCATCTGCAATAGTTTGTGAGTGCTTACAAGGAGCTTCACCTATATGAAAATCACCTGTACCACAACTATCAATCATCGTATTCAAACCATTCTCTTTTACATAATTTTCAGCAATACCATGAGCCAACGGTGACCGACAAATATTTCCTAAACATACAAATAATATTTTTTTCATTTTCTTAGTCCTTTTTTATTTTATTTTTATTTTCAATCACAAAACCCCACCCATTTTCATACATCGCAATATCTCATAAGTTTTACTCACATCGTATGTAGCACTATGATAAGACTCTGGATCAAAGTCGATTTTGTAGTGGATGCAGGTTTCATCTAATTTTGGATTTTTTATTTTTCCATTTTTATTGAGAGCTTGTACGATATGTTTGTTCTCTTTCATCGTGCAGATATGATTTTCAAACTCTACTATCCCTTTGATTCTTGATAGTTCAAAACTGATATTGTGTGCAACGAGTGTTTTTGTTCCTTGACAAAATGTAGCAAAATCTTCATCTTCTTGAAAGTATGAGGCGTATTTTTCTTCTGTTTTATTTCTATGCTCTAAGATAAGATCAGGAGTGAGTCTATGTACAGCAAAAGCATAATAGTTTACAGGATATCGTGAGAGGTAATATCGGTGAAATTTATCAACTACGACATATTCATCGTTAACAAGCTCAACTCGAATGGCTGCTGCTTCTATCACATCATAAGGATTTAGGGTGTTTGTTTCAAAATCTAAAATAATCATAATGGATTATATCAAATTATTTTATTTTCATCATTATATTCAAACTACTTATAAGACAAATAAATTATTTTAAGGTCTATTTTAAATGAGTTCTGATATCTTTTGTTTATACAACCACAAGGCACTTCTCGTGAACACAAACACACTATGACAAATTTTATATTATTATTTTTTTATATCTCTCTTGGATTTATTTTAAAAAATATCAAACTCCCAATAGCAAATTTGCACCTAAAAATAAACCGATTTATCATCACCATAGCACTTCCAGCGATGATACTTTTGCAGATACCAAAACTGCATTTTTCTATCGATAACCTTATTCCGATGTATATCGCATGGGCTACGATGGGAAGCTGTGCTGTACTTGTCTATTTTGTATCAAAATACTATGCTTTTAGCAAAGAGGTTACTGGGTCTTTGATGCTCGTAACAGTTCTGACGAACTCTACATTTGTAGGGATTCCTGTGATTACTGCGTATTATGGACTGGAGTCTCTTCCTTTTATTGTGTTATATGATCAACTTGGGACTTCATTGTGGCTTGCTACTTATGGGACTATTGTAGCTGCGTATTATGGAAGTAAAGGGGAAGTTTCATTTATGATGATTGGTAAAAAAATCTTGCGATTTCCACCTTTGATCGCTTTTATATTTGCTGTTATTTTAAATAGTTTTCATTACACTTATCCCGATATGATCACGACCATACTTGAGTTTCTCATGCTCGTACTTGTACCCTTGGCTTTGATATCTGTTGGATTACAACTGCAGTTTAAATTAGATGCAAATGAAATCAAACCATTTACTATTTCGCTTATTATCAAACTAATTATTTCACCAATTATCGCGATCGTAATCTGCAGTATATTTGGATGGGATAAGTTGTTTGTAGGAAAAATCTCGATTATGGAATCAGGAATGGCAGCGATGATAACAGCAGGAGTCATAGCCTCGATAAATGGTTTAGCACACGATTGAGCAATGCAATTGTCGCATATGGTATCACTTTATCAGTGATAACTTCGTGG
The DNA here is from genome assembly GCA_049650525.1 of Arcobacteraceae bacterium. GTDB lineage: Bacteria > Campylobacterota > Campylobacteria > Campylobacterales > Arcobacteraceae > JAIOSF01. The sequence goes on along the minus strand of JBASAI010000009.1, from coordinate 5,178 downwards.
ATTTTGTATCTTATTATTGAGTAGTGTAAAAGTATCAGATACTTTTACACTATAAAGAATTGTTTGGTTTTATTGTATATTGATTGTAGCAGATGCTGTATTTGAGTGAGTGATTTCACCTTTTACTTGTTTATCATTGATAGTAAACATCCATTGACCTTTGTGAGTTAAAACGAATTTTGCTTTCCCTTTTCTCACACTAGAATACAAAGCATTCTCATTTTTAGCTAAGGCACTTTTTGCAGTTACACTTCCACTTTTGAGTGCTTTTCCATCATACAGTACATCAAAAACAACTGTATCTCCAACAGCTAGTTTTGAGATATCAGTTGTAGGAATTAGCTCAAGTGTATGTCCCACAGCTTTTGGTTGTGTCCACTCTTGATTTACAAAATATGTTTTTGCAAATGTTGTTCCTTTTGTAGTTGAGATAATCTCTTTTAGGTTTCTGATCTCACTTTTAGCTTTTCGCGAAAATTTTTCTTCACCTTTTGTATCGATATACTTGATAAAAGTATTTGGATTTGTAGCTAAGGCAACACTATATGTACCTTTATCTGACTTTTTACCAAAAGATACTTTTTGCATCGCTAGATTACTGTCTACTATTTTTAAGTTATTTTTATCATAGATATCTTCGAGTCCTTTAGCAGGTTTTTTTAGTGCTATTTTTTTACCATCTTGTGTGATAAGATCAAAAGACTTCAATGACAATCTATCTGAAATCGAGTCTTCAATAGTAGGATTGTGTCCTGTTCCTAAACCAACTGTTACGAGCTTACTTCCATGTGAGCTTGCCTCAAATGCATTAATCCATAATCCGTGACCTAATAAACTGCTGGCACTTAATGCCCCTGCTAATAATATTTTTGTTAATTTCATGTTTTTTCCTTTTTTAAAATTATATCGTTACAAAATGACAATAAAATAATTTATTGATAATGATTCCTATAATTATGGTTAAATATACTTAATTACAAGTAATACAATTAAAAAAATAAAACTATATATCCCTAAAGCTTTTGGTTTGAAGTTTAATATCATTGCAATACTAACAATTAAAGGGGATCCTATCCCAATCCAATAAGTTATACCTAAAGATATTCCATTGAATAAAACAAATAAATATAGAGAAACAGCTAAAAGTAGCGATCCTCCTATTTTGAAACTTTTTTGTAGCTGGATATTTATGTTCGTACTAAGTACCGATTTATAATGTTTATCCATACCAAGACAAATCATCATAAAAGCCAAATAAGCTAAATATATATTTATGAACATTTTTGAGCCTTTGCCTTTGCTTTTTTATGTACAATTTTAGCTATAAAAGCCAACACAATTGCCATAAATACAAAGAAAATATCAAAATAGATAAATATTGCATCTCGCATATAAAACTCACTCAAACTATCAAAAACGATGCTTGCATTGATCACAGGAAGTGATAAAAACAACAGTGAACCAAAGAGAAGCTGTTCTCTCCATGCCTTTAAAGTATCTCTAAAAAATGCATGAATATAAGAAAGTAGCCATGCTAAAAAGAATGCATTAATTTCATATTCTTTTCGTAAGATATCTTCTGCTGAGATAAATCTGTTTGCAATAAAATAAACCCCAATAGCAATAAAGATACCAGCCATCGTCCCAAGGTTGAGTTTTTCAACCAGCCAAAATCCAACACTTTTTTTCTCAATATTTTTCTTCTTTCTTTTTTGTATCCATAAAACTAATCCAGTTCCAGATAAAATAATTCCAAAAACACCCCCTACAAAAAAGACAAACCGCAAAGTTGAGTCAGCAAAATGTGCCATATGTAATGAGATAAATGCTGAGTTTACATTGACAATAGTACTTTTTGATAATGGTGGATTTTTCATATTTATTTGTTCATGCGTATACAGATCAAATGTTTTTGATTCTTTAAGTCCCTTAAAACTAAAAATACTCGCCGCTTCTTTTGCCACTATCTCAACTGTTACACTGTTTGGTTTTTTTTGTGTGATATTAAAGCTACCTATATTATCAACGGCAAAACTATCTTTATGATAAAGCACTTTTAAAAGCTGTACTTTTGTAAGATCTGTTTTTGTTGCTGTACTTTGTGGTTGCGTTGGTTTCTCGATACCATTTGTATACAATGCTCGAAACTCTTGCTTATATGCTCGTATATCATCTCCATAATGTGCTTTTGCACCCCACGGCATCAAAGCACTGTTGAGCAACAACAATCCAGAATATGTGATCATTATTAAAAATGGAAGCGTAGCAACTCCAGGTAAGATATGAGCATCCATCCAGCCTCGTGTGTTATCTTTGGATCGGAAGGTAAAGATATCTTTGAATATTCTTGTATGGATGATGATACCAGTGATAATAGCCACAAGCATAGACATCGTAGCAATTCCCACAATCCAATGTGCCACTTTTCTAGGCATATTGTAAAGCTCAAAATGAAATCTATATAAAAAGTTTCCACCTGCCGTTGCACGAGGAGTGATCAGTTCACCAGTACTTGCATCATAGTACAACGAAGGGATTCGTTTTCTTTTTTGTCTTTGATTACCCTTTTTTTCACCACCTTTGTTTTTCATCTCTGCTTTTACAGCAATCATATTTGTTCTACTATTTGGTAGCGTTACTGTTACATTGTTTGACGATTGTGTTGCTTGAAGTGCTTTTGAAAGTGCGATATCAAATGTTTTTTCGGATACCACAGACTTATGTGTCTCTGGCTGCATCCATAAAGTGACCTCACCTCTATAGTATGAGCTCGTACCTGTCACAAAGATAGCAAAAAGAAGCCATCCTACTATTACTCCACTCCAAGTGTGTAGCCATGTCATGGGTTTTCTAAATTCTCTTGCCATTATACACCTTCTACTGAAAGAAAATAAGTATTGAATCCATACAATACAAAACAAACTACAAGAAGCTGTATCAGTATCTTTTTCAGATTTACATCGCTAAAAGCATACAGTATAAACAAAAGCCAAATCATATACGAAAGCATATTTGCTAACATAATTGACTCAATAGTAGTAGTAAAAGTAAAAATAATCGTCAAGCTCACACTCATGAGTGCTGCAAGTATATACCCACCGATACTGGCAGTTAAAAATCTAAGTATTTTCATAGTATTCCATAGTGTAAAATTTAAGAGGATTATATCGAAGAAAAATGATACAAAAATGATTTTATGATAATGATTATTAGAATAGTTGTATTTTTAAAGGAGTAGATTTATCAACTAGTCTATTTTTTAGACTAGTTGACTTTAGTTTTTTGTTTTTATTGATTAGAAAGTTACATTAACACTTAACCAAATTTCTCTTCTTTTTTGAGCAAGATTATAAGCATCCTCAGACGCTGCAAGTCCATCATCCCCTATATATGAAATTGTTTCTGTAAAATCTTTATCAAGTAAGTTATTGATTCGACCATTAAAAGTAACATTATCATTAATCATATATGATGTTCCTAAATTAAATACTTGGTAATCTTCATAATAATCTGCGAAATCTTCACCTCTCCATCTATCCTTTTCTCCAGAAAATGCTAAATAGTTACTCCATTTATCTGTTGTTTTCCAATCTAAAGTTAGATTATAAAGATGTTTTGCTGTGTCACCTAAAGGATCTCCTGATTCATCTACTGATGAATCTGTATATGTGTAGTTTCCTTTCAGTGATAAACTATCTACAATTTGGTATTTAGCAGCAAGTTCAATACCTTTTATCTCTGCATCTCCAACATTTTGCATTTGTCCAGAAATTACACCAAACTCTGCCCATTCTGCTGGTATATTCACAGGATCATCACTTCTTTCAATTTTGTCTTTAAAATCATTTTTAAAGAGTGTAACATTAAAACTATGACCATTTTCATTAGAATAATACGCTGCTATTTCAGTATTTAAACTCTCTTCTGGTTTCAAATCAGGATTACCAAACCAAGGTCTTGTCCCTTGTCCTCCAAAACCTGTGATACCATCGTAAAGGTCTGTTGTTTTAGGAGTTTTATATCCTGTAGAAACACCCCCTTTAAATGTCCAATCAGTAATAGGAGTAGCTACTAAATATGCTCTAGGACTTAAGTGATCACCAAATGTTTCATGGTCATCATATCTTACACCAGTAGTAAGAGTATAGTCTTGTGCAAATGACCAGTTATCCTCTGCAAACAATGCCCACTGATCGTAATCACTCACAACACCTGTTGAAGCAGTTGTTGTTGACTCCATACCAAATACACCATCTTCTACTTCAGCTTGTACATACTGCGCACCTACAACTACAAAGTGATTATCAAAAGGCATCTCAAATTTCGCATCATATGTTGTATTTTCAGATTTTAATGTTCTTGTACCTCTTGGCATAAGTGCAGCAAAATCAGAATTAGTCAAGGCTTCATCTACACTTTGCCAATCTTCACCATTTCCCTTAATATTATCAGCTATAAATTTTCTTTGTGATGCATTTAAAGGTAAACTTCTTCCGAAGTTATTTGTTTCAACATGATGCATACCAATAGTGCTTTTCCCAAAATCCCAGTCAGCTTCCCAAGATAAAGAATATTGTTCTCTTTCCATTCTTTGTATTGGTGCATACCCAACACGCTGACTACTATAAATAGTATCATAACTATCAACTGTACCTACATCACTATTTGTATTATCATATTTTTGTTTCATCATATCATAATCAAATCGAATTGTATTGTTGTCATTTGGTGTAAATGTTAATCCAGCACCACCAGACCAGTTTTGATTATCCATTGTTTTACCAGCTCCACCAAATCCATCACTTTCATCTGGAGTTGATGCTTCTTTATCGTAGTAACTTCCTCGTAAACTTAAACCTAATTTATTATCAATAAGTGGACCCATTAGAGCAAAATCAGTTGTTGTATCATTTCCAAATTGACTATCTGTTTGAAATGTTTTACCATGACTAAAAGATCCTGTCCATTCATCTGATATCTTTTTAGTGATGATATTTACCACACCACCCATAGCATCAGAACCATATAGCGTACTCATAGGACCTCTAATGATCTCAATTCTTTCTATCATCGATAATGGTGGAATATTTGCATTTTGAAATCCACCAAAACTATTTGGATAGATATCACCATTGTTATTTTGTTTTTTACCATCTATGAGGATCATAGTGTAATCAC
>JBASAI010000008.1:0-4281 GCA_049650525.1 Arcobacteraceae bacterium | reverse complement strand
ATTTTAAATTGTGTTTGTTCTTTTTTCATGCTCATCTCCTTTTTTAAATTCGACCAAATGGCCAGTTTTCTTGAAATGTATTTAGTGGCATTCTATTTAATACCTCTAATGCAAAATTCTTATCTTCATCTTTTAAACTTTTTAAAGCATATGCTCTTAAAATATTTTGTAATGATTTACCAAACATTGGTGGATCTAACATCTCACCGTTATATCTAATCGCACCACTTAAGAGTGCATCTGCTTTGATAGCTTCTTTTAAAATTTCAATATCTTTAGCGATCTCATTTGGAGATGGTGTAAAAGCAACTTTACAAATATTGATATGGTTTGGAGTAATTACTTGTTTTCCTGTAAGACCCATCGCTGTTTCTCTATTTGCGTGAGAATATACATGTTTACTTGCATCATCACCATGAAGATCTAACCATCTTCTAATATCTTTTTTCTCAACACAAGAATCAGGTAAAGAATTTGGAGTAAGAAGAACTTCAACACCACCAATAACACCACAACCTTTTATTCTAGCTTCCATTGTAAGCATATTAAAAAATGTTTCAAGCTCATCTATCCAACCTTGTGGAGTGATTTTATAAGCCATCGCTTTTGAAAAGTCATGAATACCAAAAACAACATGTTTTACAGTTGAATGACTCATAAGTTGATCTGCTAATTTAAGCGATTTTGGATGTTCTATAATTGGTTGAATTGTTAGTTTACTTCCTATAGAAACTAACCAAGATGAAAGATCTCTGATCTCAGCATCACCATAAACTTCACCAGCTTTTGCCAAAACAATTACATCAATATATTTATGAATTTGTTTAATAAAAAGTAAATCTTCTTCATATTCTACTGTTCTAAAAGGGTTAATTCGAACTGCTATTTGAAAATCTCTTTCAGGAAACTTTGGTAACTCTTCTAAAAGAAGCTTTCGTGACATCTCTTTCATTCTACAACCATCTTCTAAATCGAATAATAGTGTATGTGCTTTTGTTTTGTAAGCATGTTTTTGAAGTCTAAATTTTGCTTGTTCCATTGTTTCATAAGTTCCATCTAATGGATTAAATTTGATAGGTGGATAATAAATTTGAATCCCTGGCCAGTAGCCCCCGAGCACTGGAGATAAGTCATCTTTCGATGTTAATTTTGTTAAATCAACTATTGAAGTAGTCATATTTTTTCCTTTTATTTCTTTTATTATTTTTTGAAATCTTCACATCTCTTTTATAATTTTTTATTTAACATTATATATAAAGATGCTATCATCTCACATAATTTAAAGAGTATCTTCAAATCAGATGATGTATTAAAACACATATAATTTGAATTGTATTTTAGAAATAAATATTAATATTTTAATATAAGTTTATTTTTAAATACTCCCTAAACACCTTTATTTAAGGGCTGAAAGAGAGTTTGTTTTTTTGTGTTTCATTATGTGAAACCGTTATTTAGAAAAAGTTGCAGATAATGAAAAAAGAATTTCATTATTTATGGAGGAATGTGTGGTAAGACAGAACAAATCATTGTCAAGAGGGCTACAAGTCCTCAAAGAGATTATGAATAGTGAGAAATCTACAAGTGCAAATGAACTGTGTGCAAAGTTTGATATCGACAAGAGTACGATGTCTCGTTTAGTAACGACACTTATAAGTGAGGGTTTTGCGAAATATATCGACAATACAAAAGAGATCATCTACACAGATGTGATGAGCACACTTTCTAAAAAAAAGAAAGAAGCGATGATCATCCAACAAACAACATCACTACTGCATGAAGTCTTTACCCAAACTGATGAGTGTAGTTATGTAGCTGTTTATGATGATAATATGATTGTACATCTCAATCAAATCGATACTTCAAATAGAATTTTAAAAAATAGAGATACAGTAGGTTCTCATTCACCACTGCACGCTACAGCTATGGGAAAAGTAGTTTTAGCTTTTTCAGATGATATTGATACTTCAAAACTATCACTTGATGAGTATACACACTCAACTATCACAAACCTCAAACGACTTCAGCTCAATCTCCACACCATAAAAGAGTTAGGATACGCCATAGATGATGAAGAGTTTGAATATGGCTTGCATTCTGTTGCTGTCCCGTATTTTTCAAAAACAGGTGAATTTATAGGAGCGATTGGGGTCTCAGGACTAGCAGCAAGACTGAGTAGTGAAAAACTCCAAAATATCGCTAAAATTTTACAGTCACTTACAAAAAAGAATAAATTTATAATTTCTTAAAGGATAAATATTGAAAGAAAAAATATACCTCATACCTGGACTTATGTGTGATGAAAGACTTTGGGAAAGAGTATCTCCTTATTTAGAAGATAAATATGAACTTATTTATTTAGAGATCCCTCTTACAAGTAATTTTGATGAGATTATCACTATTTTAGATAAAGAATTCAAAGAAGAAAAGATCAATCTTTTTGGTTTTTCTTTTGGAGCCTACATCGCTTCATACTATGCAGTGAAAAATCCACACAAAGTAAAAAGGCTTTTTTTAAATGCAGGAACACCTAGTGTGATGACAACAGGTGAGATAGATAAAAGAAATAAGATGCTTGAGATGATGAATAACTTTGGATTTCAAGGAATAAGTTCAAAAAAAGTAGCCTCACTTTTAGAAGACCCAAATCACAACGATGAATATCTTATAAATCTCATCAAAACTATGTATGTAGACTTAGGTGAAGAGGTATATATAGCACAAATCAAAACCATAAACAATCGTATACCTTTGGAAAATGATTTGATAAACCTTAATATCCCTATCAAAATGTTTTATAGCACAAACGATAGACTACTTAACTACAAATCCCTAGAAAACTTCAAAGAAGAGCATTCTCATATCACAAAAATTTCAAGAGTTGGGACAAGTCATATGATACCACTAGAGATACCAAAACAACTAAGCGAAGAGATCGAATCGTGGATGCAATCATAAGATGCTAAAAATCAAATTTGAGGATTTTACCGATGCTGTTGAGACACTGGGTCTCATCGGTCTTGAAAATAAAAAAGAGATCAAAGAAAGATATCTTTTTTTATCAAAAAAATTTCATCCAGATATGCCTCAAGGAAGTGACGAGAAGTTTCAAGAGATAAACAAAGCGTACAAACTCATCTTGGAATATGTAGAGAACTTCAAATTTCGTTTTACAAAAGAAGAGTTCACCGACCAACACCCATTTTCAGTTCCCTATGAAGGGAAATGGTTATATGGGGATAAGAGAGAGTAATGAATGAAAATATCGATATAATAAATCAATCTTTTTTAATCCACACCTTGAAATTCCAAGCTGGACTTTTTACTTTTCCATCAACCATGATAGCTTCATGTTTTTTTTCTTCTGTTAGATCCCACGATGAGAAGTCTATCTCTTTTAAAAAAGCATCGGCAATTCCTTCAAAGTCCACTTCACTTAAATACATTTTATCTACATACTCAAAAAGTGTTTCGTAGATATCGGCACCACCTATTATGAAGAGCTCTTCTTCTCCATTTTCTCTTGCGAAGTTGAGTGCTTTTTGAATGTTGCTGAAAGAGTGAACTCCATCGGCTTCAAATCCGCTGTTTGAAAGTACTATTGAAGTTCTATTAGGCAGTGGTTTTCCGATACTTTGGAATGTTTTTCTTCCCATAAGGATATGATGTCCACTTGTGATGGTTTTGAAGTTTTTAAAATCTTCACTTATATGCCATAACATCTCATTGTCTAGCCCTATTTCCCAGTTTTTACCATATGCAACTATCATCGAAATTTTCATAATTTTCCTTTTTATACTGCCATTTGTGCTTTTATGGAATCGTGGCATTTGTAGTTTATAAGCTCAAAATCTTCCATTTTGAAATCTTCTATGTTTTTGATATCTGGATTTATTTTCATCGTTGGTAAATCAAATGGCTCTCGTGAAAGTTGTAGATTTACTTGATCCTCGTGATTTGAATAGATATGTGCATCACCAAAAGTATGTACAAAATCCCCTACTTCAAGATCACACACTTGTGCTATCATCATAGTCAAAAGTGCATACGAAGCGATATTAAAAGGAACACCCAAAAATGTATCGGCACTTCTTTGGTAGAGTTGACAAGAAAGTTTTCCATTCGCTACATAAAACTGAAAAAAAGTGTGGCAAGGTGGTAGTGCCATTTTTTCTAATTCTCCTACATTCCATGCTGAAAGTATAAGTCTTCTTGAGTCTGGATTGGTTTTGATTTGATCTATTAGATCAGCTAATTGATCAATAGATTTGCCATCAGTAC
>JBASAI010000007.1:0-2240 GCA_049650525.1 Arcobacteraceae bacterium | reverse complement strand
ATCTTTCCCTTTGTAAAATTCTATTCGATAGATGTTTCCATCTGTGTCTATTGAGTGTCTTGGAATAAACATCTTTTTTGCTATTTTGGTATCTGTTTCTATCCCTGATTTATTAGTGTACCCAATCACATTTACTCTGAATTGTTTTTCATCAACTACTTCAAAATTTTTAGATACTTTTATTGTATCTCCTAAATTTACCATTTGTGTTTTATTATCAATAGTCATAGTGATTTTTGAATCAAGATTGAGGTGTGTTTTATAATCAGCTACAAGTTGTGTGACTCTTCTATTTCCATAATAAATCGAGTACACATTGTTTTTTTGAATAACTTTAATCAATGCATTGCTTGGTTCATATGTGATGACACCATTTTTATCAACTGGAAAATATTTTTGAAATTTTCGTATATTATCTAAAGGTAGCGTAATTTTTGTGCCATTAAATTTAACACTTAAATCATTGTTTATAGCCGAATTTACACCAGCTAAAGTCAATGGAAAGTTTCGTTTATATTTGATCCCCATAATATCCATATATTTTTCAATAGCCAAAAGTTTATAATAGACTCTTTGTGGTACATTCAAACTTTTACTTGTTTCATGACCAAAAGCAGCTTTTCCATGAGTTACTGCAAAGTAGGTTAAAGTTTTTCCCATCTCTTGCTCTTCATGTGTTTTATTAAATCGTGTATGGGTATTTTTTGTTCTATAGATATCTTCTGCTTTTAAAAGAAAGTTATTAGAGTGTTTTACAACCTCTTCAGAGATAGAATAGGTATCTGAATAATATTTTACATCATGTAAAATCTCTTGGTCAATTACACTTGATTGTCCCCATGTAAGTGGTTGGTGCCATCTATCTATATACATTGGTCGATAAAAACCACTTCCATCATGAAGGTTCAATACAAGTTTTACCTGCTCATCAGATATATATTTTTTAATTCTTTGTACACTTTTATAATCAGGATCATCTACTGAAAGCTTTGCAAATTTTCGGTTCATATCTCCATAAGGGGCTCTGCTTCTTTGGATGATACTATAAAAGTTAAGATTTGGTACTATCCAAACAGAACCTTTTGTTATCTCATAATGTGTATCGATTAAAGATGCAGAGATGAAGCCACCTGGTTCGTCACCTTGGATTCCCCCTACGATTAAAAGTGTATTATTATCTTTAAATCCCTTTTTTAGAAGGTCAAAATCAAAGTTTTTGATATTTTGTTTATTTGCTACTGTACTTATTTTTTGTAATGATTGTTCCGAATACGCAACAGGTTTTTTTGGAACAGTTATGATAGATATTTTTTCTTTTTTTTCTGATATATTTTCTAAAGCAGCTTCAACTACTGTTTGTTTTGCAGTTGTATTTTTTATAATAGTTTTTTCTTGAACTTTTACAGTTTCATTTTTTTCGTTACATCCAGATATAAAAAAAAGAATAGAAGTAGAAATTACAATTTTTTGAAGTGTTTGATTCATTTAGATTACCTTTACATGCCATGGCTCAAATCTCACACCATCTTTGTTATTTATTGTATATCGTATACTTATATAGTCCAGTTTTTGCATTTTATAAAACTCTTCTGTTCGTGCAAATTCAGCTGAAAAATTTCTATTTCCCCACCCTTTTTTCCCTACATCAAAATCACTAATTGCATGGTAAGTATAAGCAGGGGGTGCGATAACATTTGAGGCTTTTGATAGGTTTCCATTTAAGCTTTTTACTTTTGAGATATAAAGGCTTAATTGTTTTACTACATTTCTAATACCTGATGTTAAAATAAGATTATCACCAACATCTTTTAAGATGCGATTATAGTCATTTAAAGGTTTCCCTTTAAATATAAAATGTCCAGAGTGTGCTATCTTCTGAATATCGTTTGTTTTTATCTTTTGTGTGATTTTCTCAATAGTTTTATCACCATAAAAACCATATTTATTTGGTTCATTATAAAAAAGCTTTTCGATTAAAGCAAGTTCATCGGGGGTAAATTTTCCTATAGTAGAATAATTTCTCGCATAATACAATGATTCATCAAGTGAGATGATATTGAAGTTTGCAAAACCTATATGTCTTCTGAGTCTTTTAAGACGACTATCTAAAGCATATAAAGTTTCCAAATCATTGAAATGTAAATTTACATCATTATCGAGTTGGATATAATCTTTAGCAAAAAGTGGTGACAGTGTTGATAATAATAAAAAATTTCTTCTATTCATAGCGCGATTTTATC
>JBASAI010000006.1:0-1549 GCA_049650525.1 Arcobacteraceae bacterium | reverse complement strand
CAAAGCCTCACTTTTATTTGTAATCTCTTTATTAAATATTTTTTTATGATACAGATGTACTATATTTGCACTGTATCTACAAGATTTCATTTTTACTCCAAAATGTAAAAGTCTTCTTTCTATATCTGTATCTTCACCTGTAGTTGGCATGGTAAAATCTTCATCAAAACCGTTTATCATCTCCAAATCTGATTTCCAACAAGAAAAATTGCAACCTACAATATGATTCGTTTTATTTTTTCTTAATTTAGATATGATTCTAAAAAATAAAGAATGAGGATGAAAATAAATTCCATCTTCATAGTGTCGAATATCATCTTTTTTGAATTTAAAATAATTCTTTAAATAAGAAGATACTAATTCTTCAATGGTAAGGTTTTGAGTTCTAAGCAAACTAGAAAATAAATTTCCAGGTTCACTTCGTCTCCCACACAAAACAGTATTTGATTCACTCAATAACTTATGAGACTCTACAAATGTGGGATAAGGAATACAATCTCCATCTATAAAAATCAAATACTCACTTGCGCTGCAGTTTATCGCTCGATTTAATGCTTTATTTTTTTGCCAACCATTATCTTCTTGAAAAAGATGTTTTACCTTTTGATTATTTAGTGTGCTAAAATACTCTTTCATTTCAATGCTATTACAATCTTCTGAGATAACAATTTCATCTACTTCTATTGTTTGATGTAGTAAAGAATCAACTATTAAACTTAAAGCTTCCACATCTTTATATACTGAAATTATGACACAAATTTTCATTAAGACTTATCCCGCCCTAAATACCACTCAATAGTTTTCACAATTCCACTTTCAAAATTCTCATCCGCTTTCCAACCCAGAGTATCTTCAAGTTTACTTGCATCGATAGCATATCTTCTATCATGCCCTGCCCTATCTTCTACAAAAGTAATTAATTTCTTATAGCTTTCACTTTTTGGAACTTTTTCATCAAGAATTGTACAAATAGCATCTACGATTTGAAGATTTGTTCTTTCGTTTCTGCCACCGATATTATATACATTACCCTCAAGTCCTGTGTGATACACAAGATCAATACCCTTACAGTGATCAAGTACATAGAGCCAATCACGGATATTCTTACCATCACCATAGATAGGAATAGATTCTCCAGCTAGAGCTTTTCTGATAATTGTAGGTATTAACTTTTCATCGTGTTGTTTTGGTCCGTAGTTGTTGCTACAGTTTGTGATCACTGTGTTCAATCCATAAGTTTCTTGATAAGATCTTACTATCATATCTGATGATGCTTTAGAAGCACTATATGGACTATTTGGAGCATATGGAGTAGACTCAGTGAATAGATCTGTTTCGTTGAGTGTGCCATACACTTCATCTGTAGAGATCTGATGGAATCTAGAGTCTTGATAATCTGATTTATATTCAAATGGTTTCTCCATCCAATATGCTCGTGCTACATCGATGAGGGTAAAAGTACCATTTACATTTGTCTGTACAAATACCCCTGGGTTTTTGATACTATTATCTACATGTGATTCTGCTGCGAAGTGAATCACACCATTTA
>JBASAI010000005.1:0-5217 GCA_049650525.1 Arcobacteraceae bacterium | reverse complement strand
TATATGCATAATGGTGTTTTTCAAGATCTTACAACGGTAGTAAAATTTTATGATAAATATGTAAATAAAGAACAAACAATAAATCCAGAAACAAATAAACCATGGGCGGACCCTGAAGTAGAAGTAGGGAAAGAAGATATGGAATTACTCACAAGTGCAAAAGCTTTAAATGAGAGAAAAATAAAAGCATTAGTTGCGTTTATGAATCTTTTAACAGATCAAAAATATGAACATTTAATAAAGGATGAGAATTAAGATGACAAAAATGATAAAAATAATAACAGTAGCTATTTTTTGTAGTACACTTTTTGGTGGAAGTGTGAGTGCAAATGAGGAAGTAAATGTATATTCGCATAGACATTATGCTGTAGATAAAGAACTTTATGCAGAATTTTTTAAACAAACTGGAATAAAAGTAAATCTTCTAAAAGCACCATCAGCACAATTGATTCAACGGATCAATAAAGAGGGAAAATATACAAAAGCAGATGTGTTACTCACAACTGATGTAGGAATGTTAGAACTTGCAAAAACGAAAAATATTTTTCAACCAATACAATCTGATTTTTTGGAAAAAACAGTTCCAGGTTACTTGAAGGATAAAGATAATCTATGGTTTGCTTTGACAAAAAGAGCAAGGGTAATTGCGTACAATATCGATGAAGTTAACCCAGATGAGTTAAGTACTTATGAAGATTTGGTAAATGAAAAATGGGAAGATAGAATCGTAGTGACAAAAGCTACAGAAGTATATAATCAATCACTTTTAGCATCAATCATTGTAAATGATGGAGCAGAAAAAGCGGAAATGTGGGCAAAGGGTGTGAAAAAGAATATGGTTAGAAAACCTCGAGGAATAGATAAAGATAGTCTTCGTGCTATTGCTTCAGGGATTGGTGATGTTGCTATTGTAAATACTTATTATATCGGGCAGATGATGAAAGGACGAAGTTTTTCTGATCGTGCTACATCAGAGATGATAGGTGTATTTTTTCCAAATCAAGGTGAAAATGAGAGAGGAACACATATAAATATATCTGGAGCAGGGGTTGTCAAATATAGTAAAAATAAAGAAAATGCGATAAAATTCATAGAGTTTTTAGCAAGTGTAAAAGCACAAGAACTTTTTGCACAAGTAAATTTTGAATATCCAGTAAATCCTGAGGCAAAAGTTTCAGAAGTATTACAAGCGTGGGGAACATTTAAAGAAGATCGAACCAGTTTATATAAAATAGGAAATCAAAATATTCAATCAGTTAAAATTTTCAATCAAGTTGGCTGGGATAGATAAATAAATCTACATACGGTATAATACTAAAACAATGCAAAGTACAGAAGGATATAAATGATGAAAAATAGAGATAATCATTTAGAAATTAGACTATTTCGATTTAATCATAGTGTGGATTATCTTCCATATTATAAAACATATAATATAAAGTATGATAAAAATGATTGTGTTTATGATCTACTCAATAGTATCAATGAAATAGATCAATTTTCGTATGATGAAAAAGAGAAATGTAGTGTAAATATCAATAGTTATTTTATCTCAAGCGATGTTTTGATTAAGGATATTGTACGAATTATAGGTGATGAGCTTACTATTGAGCCGATTAGTTTATATCGTGTTACAAATGATCTAGTGATAAATACAGATGATTATGATACTAAACTTGCACTTTTTGATTGCTTTTTAAATGATGAACAAAAAGAAGTTTTTAAAGAAAAATACAAGTTAGAGTACTATGCATCTCATACTATGATCGTACATAAAGATTATATAGGTGATCACCTTTTACTCATCGCTGATGAATTGATCCGGCAAAATCCAAATCAAGAAAAAGATATTTTAGATATCATTTCGAGTAAAGATAATGGTATTTTCTACCATACTTCACTCAAAAAGAGAATCTTTCAAAATAGATATGATGTGGAAGAGGTGTATGAAAGATTACTTCATAAAATTCCGCAATACAAAAATATCATAACATTAAAAAAAGAAAAAAGCGTATTACCAGAAGATCTAGAAATCAAACAGTTTTTCAAAGGTTTTTTTATCGCTGTTTATAATACTCAAGGGTGTATCTATAGAAAACTTGTACAAAAAAGTAGGGCGAGTTATATTCATCTTGATAGTAGAAGAGATGATTTGGCTTTAAATTCGCAGCTTGTAAACAAAGAGTTTTCACTTAAAATAGCAGGGAAAATACTTCTTGAAGCAAAAGATAGAAATGCAGACTTTTTGATCGTGCAAGATCAGAAAGATCTCGAAATTTTCGATGCTATGCAAAAAAAAATCGAAACAGTGGTAAACCGTGACATTGATCTACCCGTAATCACTGAAGCTCAGTTTGTGATGCTGCTGCAAGGTGAAAAAAATATCTCTTCTTTAGGCTTTTTAAACCATACGATAAAAGTACCATTTTTAGATGCATAGGTACATGTAACTAATTTTTTTAAGAGGATGAGATCGTATGATTTCATCCTTTTTTTATGAGAAAGCACAACTTAAAAACAATAAATCTCAAAATAATTTACAATAATGATAACTACTATAATAATTAAGCAAACAATAAGAAACTACTCTGTATACTTCTGATAATAAGTATCAATATTAAGAAAAGGAAGAATATGAGTTTTAATGAAAGTAAAAAGATGTTTAAAAGATTGGACTCAACTACTCATTTATCTTTACAGTTTTTTAATTTTGTTTTTACGAAAATATCAAATAAACAGCTTAATAGATTTGTTGAAAAAGATGATTATTTTATTACTATTATTCCATTGAATCATCCACCTATTAAGGTGATTCCTTTATTTAAAAATATGGATAAAGATAACTTAGTTTTACAGTATGAGATAGATATGGCTTGTGATATTATAGAAAATAGTGATATTAAATATATCTATTTTGTGTATCCAAAAAATACAAAATTTAATAAGCACATAGAGATAAAGGTACCAAAACTAGAAGGTACCTGTGGTGAGTATATGATCAAAGTAATACCATATTCACTCAACGATTTACATAAAAAAGGAAAAAATAATGGCAACTGCAATATTTTATGCAAGTAGTACAGGAAACACAGAATATGTTTCAAAACTGATCTCAAAACAGTTAGGAGATATCGAAACATTTGATATCGCAAGTGAAGATATCTCTACGATAAATGATTATGATAAAGTTATTTTAGGAATTGCTACTTGGGGTGATGGTGAGCTTCAAGATGATTGGGATGAGATTTGGAATAGTTTTACTGCTTTGGATTTCACTGGTAAAACGATTGCGTTATTTGGTCTAGGTGATCAAGATAGTTATGGTGAAAACTTCATCGATGCAGTTGCGATTGTGTATGAGCATCTTCTTACTACATCTGCAAAAATAGTTGGGAAGTGGCCGATTACCGATGAGTATTTCTATGAAGAGTCACGAGCTATCGAAGATGGAGATTTTATGGGATTGGCTTTGGATGAGGACAACCAAGAAGATCTAACAGAAGCTAGAATCACACAATGGTGTGCAGATATAGCAAAAGATATTTTATAAGGATTTTATGATGTCACAAAAACTTATTGATGAGATAAATAGATACAGTTGTTTTAAATTCGATTTAAACAAAAATCGAATTATAAACCTCCAATCAAATGAAAATACAAACATAGATGAATTTTTAGGTATTCAGTTTATGCTTGATAGTAATAGGGTTTTACATACCTTTGAAAGAAATTTTGAAATCCAAATCGTGATATAAAAGAGTTCATTCTCTTTTATATTTTTAAAGAAGTCTTGTATGCAACAGTCTCTCCTAAAATTGACTTACATATGTTTTCTATAGTAAAAAATAATTCTGGCATATAATTATTTTAAATCTGCAAGGCTTCTTTAAGAATATAAATAAATGAGGATAATATGAAAGTATTAAATAACTACAATGAATTGATCTTATCAATTCAATCAAACGATAGTAATCGATTTGAAAATCTACTCGGATACAGTGACTGTAGAGACGATCTTATCTTACGATATGTAAACAGTTTTGGAGTAGACGCGATCTACCAAGTCTCACAACGCATAAAAGCCATAGCCTTAAAAAGAATGATCTTAAATCTTTTGATACAGTATCGAGAAAGTATTCAGTAAAAAATTTGCTTCTAGACCTTTTTGAACCGACACAAGATTTGTATTTAGATGAAGAAGTCGATATTTTCCTTGAAGAGGTACTCTATGAAATTTCACAAAAGATAAAAGCGATAGTATTAAAAAGCATACTCTTAAATCTTTTGTGAGGAGGGGAGAGTGTAAAATTTATCGTATAAACTATTTTCTTACAGAATCTACTTCTATTTCAAAGGAGTTCCAGTCTTTATCGACTTCACCGTAGATGGTTACCGTATCTTTAGGTGTAACGGTCACACCATTCCAGTCATCGTGATCAATTTCAATATTTATTTCTCCTGTTGTATCACGAAAAAGATAGTTGTCTTTTCCTAAATGTTGAATAATATTTCCTTCTAAAACTACAGGGATATCATCTTTTAATGTTTTTGCTTGTTTAACGGTTGTTTTTGAAATACTTGGACCTGAAAATCCACCTTGTGTTTGTTGTTCTTGTGTATTGTTTCCTACAAATTCTGCAAAAACTGTTGTTGATGCGAAGAGTAAACTCGCTAGTATTAAATTTTTTTTCATATTTTTCCTTTTCTTTTATGATTGTAATTAAACCAAAGAATTATGAGTAAAAGATGATTTTATAAAAAATTGCAACAAGTTACCAAACAAGAGTGACTCGAAAACCATTTGGAGTAATGTTTTGAAAGTGTATGTCTAAATTATGGAGTTGAGCAATCTGTTGAACAATAGAAAAGCCAAGTCCACTTCCTGTTTGCTTTTGTCCCGCAGGACGGATAAATCTTTCACCTATATTTTCTAAAACTTGTGGGCTTAGTCCTTTCCCATTGTCTTCTATCGTTAAACTATTTTTTTTCAAATTGATTTGTATGAAAGTGCCTTTTTTATTGTATCTTATGGCATTATCAAGTAAATTCCGAAGAAGTAAAGAGAACATAAATTCTTCCCCTTTGATAGTTTTATAATTCTCTTCATATAAAAAAGTTATATCTATATCTTTTTGTTTTATTGTATATTCAAGTTCTTTTATCATTGAGTTGATAAGTTTTATGAAGTTGACATTTGAGAGGTTTTCTAGCTCATTT
>JBASAI010000004.1:0-2304 GCA_049650525.1 Arcobacteraceae bacterium | reverse complement strand
TTACATCAAATGATATAATAACAAATTTACCATATTGTAAAGAAGCTTATATGGTTTTTGATCATCATGAAAGTGAAACCATCAGAAATAAAAAAGCTGATAATCATATTATTATTGCAGATGCTCCAAGTGCTGCAAGAGTTGTATATGATTATTATGGGGGAAAAGAAAAACTACCAAATATTAGTGAACTTATGATGAATGCTGTTGATAAAGCTGATGCTGCTCAGTTTAGTGTAGATGAAATTTTACATCCTGAAGGCTGGGAGTTACTCAGTTTTATAATGGATTCAAGAACGGGACTTGGAAGATTTAGAGAATTTAGAATATCGAATTATCAACTTATGATGGACTTGATTGACTATTGTATTGATCATAATATTGAAGAAATTATGCAACTTCCTGATGTAGTTGAGAGAACAGATCTATACAAATCGTATGAAGAGAAATTTAGAATGCAACTTGAAGATTGTTCTGTTATGTACAACAATTTAATTGTACTTGACTTAAGAGAGGAAGAAGTGATTTATCCTGGAAATAGATTTATTATGTATGCTGTAAATCCAGAAATTAATATTTCGATTCATGTATTAAATGGTTTCCAAAATCAAAATACGGTATTTGCAATAGGAAAATCTATAGTAAATAGAAATTCAAATACAAACATCGGTGAGCTTTGTTTAAAATATGGTGGTGGTGGTCATAATGCAGCTGGGACTTGTCAAATTGACAATGATAAAGCTGAAGAGGTACTAGAAGAATTGATAGAAAAGATTAACCAAGACGGATAATCTCTTCTTTTGTGAGCATTATTTAATCGCTTCTTTGATAGCGTTTAGATAACTTTTATTGGATATTTTCATATTTTTCTTATATGCTCTATCAAATGCAGTTCCATGATCTACTGAGGTTCTTTTTATCGGAAGATTAAGTGAAACATTTATACTCTTTTCAAAATGAAGTGCTTTTAAGGGTGCTAGTCCTTGATCGTGATACATCGCACAAAAATACTTATAGTTTTTTCTTACATGTGGAGTAAATGCGATATCTGGTACAAGTAAATCAAATTTTTGATTTGTTGCTAGTGTCGCTTTTTTGATCGCTTTTTTGATAATAGTTTCTTCATCACCCAAAACACCATTATCCCCCGCATGAGGATTTAAACCCAACACTGCTATGCTTGTGTTCTTTTCAATATTTATATCGTTTACAAAATCTATTAAAAATTTTGTGAGTTTTTTAAGTGTAAGTTGTTTGGCTACTTTTTTGAGTGGAATATGTTCTGTAAAAAGTGCCACAAACATCTCTTCACACCCTAGCATCATAATTGCATCTTTTTGAAATATATCTCGTAGCATATCTGTATGACCAACATAGGATATATTTGCTTTATTCCAAGCTTCTTTATTGATAGGAAGTGTACAAATT
The DNA here is from genome assembly GCA_049650525.1 of Arcobacteraceae bacterium. GTDB lineage: Bacteria > Campylobacterota > Campylobacteria > Campylobacterales > Arcobacteraceae > JAIOSF01. The sequence continues at coordinate 876 of JBASAI010000004.1, read as the reverse complement.
GCATCTGCTTTTTGAGTAATTGCTAGATCAATTGCATGTAAAAATGAATCAAAAGAAAATTGACCAGAGTCTTTTTTTACTTCTCCTGCTGTTATTTTTGTTTTTTTATAATTCCCACTTATCATAAAATTTTTTGGTATTTTTAAAGAGAGTTCTTTTGAAGCAGTTTGGAGTAACTTTTTATCTATACAATAGATTGGACTACAAAGCTTTGATACTTTTTTGTGGTTTTGTAGAGCCAATTGGATACCAATACCATTTATATCTCCTACACTAATTGCAACTTTTTTTTGCATTAGCTGATCAACTTTCTCATATCGATGATGGCTGAGTGTAGACCAGTAAAAACACTTCGTGCGATGATACTTTGTCCTATATTTAACTCTTTTATTGAGTTGATATCTGTCATATATTTGACATTTTGATAATTGAGCCCGTGTCCAGCAGCTACATGAAGACCAAGTTCAGTTGCTATATCTGTAGACTTAGTAATCTCTTCTATTGCATTTTGTAATCTTTCCGTTAATTCTTCTCTTGATAACTCTAACTCTTTTATACTATGATGTGTTTGATCAAGGCCACTATGAAGCATCGCATAAATATTTGCAAATGATCCTGTATGAAGTTCTATCCACTCTACGCCTAGTTGATTTGAGAGTTCGATCACCCTTTTATTTGGATCGATGAAAAGTGAAACTTCTATCTCGTGTTTATGAAGTTTTTTGATCACTTTTAACAGTTGTGGATAGTTGTTTTCAACATCAAGTCCACCTTCAGTGGTCACTTCTTCTCTATTTTCAGGGACAAGTGTCACTCTATGTGGTTTGTTTTTACAGGCGATTTCTATCATTTCATCATTGATACTACACTCAAGAT
>JBASAI010000003.1:0-3202 GCA_049650525.1 Arcobacteraceae bacterium | reverse complement strand
GATTATTCTTATATACTTATTAAGATATGAAAGATGACTACACTTTTGGTGCTGTCATCTCTTCTGGTTTTACATACTTATCAAAATCTTCCGCACTTAAAATACCTAAAGATATTGCTTCCTCTTTTAATGTTGTTCCATTTTTATGAGCAGTTTTCGCTATTAATGCTGCATTTTCATATCCAATATATGGATTAAGAGCTGTTACTAACATCAAAGAATCATTGAGGTATTTTTTGATATTTTCTCGATTTGGCTCGATTCCTACGGCACACTTATCGTTAAATGCAACCATAGTATCTGAGAGTAATCGAACTGATTGGATGATATTTAAAGCGATCACTGGCTTAAATACATTGAGCTCAAAGTTCCCTTGAGAAGCAGCTACTGAAACAGTTGTATGATTTCCCATCACTTGCACAGCGACCATTGTCATCGCTTCACTTTGTGTAGGATTTACTTTTCCTGGCATGATTGAACTTCCTGGCTCATTTGCTGGGATCTCGATCTCCCCTATTCCACATCTAGGACCTGATGCTAACCATCGTACATCATTGGCGATTTTCATAAGATTTGAAGCGAGTGCATTTAAAGCTCCACTTAAAAAAACTTCTCCATCGTGTGAAGTTAATGCATGAAATTTATTTGGGTGTGATTTAAACTTGTATTTTGTATTGGTTAACTCATTTAATACATCAGAAACCATCACAGAAAAATCAGGATGAGAGTTCAGACCAGTTCCCACAGCAGTTCCACCAATAGCTAGCTCGACGATATATTTTGCAGCATCATCTACTTGAGAAAGTGATTTTTCAAGCATATCGACATATCCAGATATCACTTGACCAAGAGTGATTGGAGTCGCATCTTGAAGATGTGTTCTCCCTATTTTCACAACAGATTCAAAATCTTTTGATTTTTGTTCAAGTGTGCTTTTTAGAGTATGAATAGCAGGGATTAGTCTTTTTTGAATATCTAAAACAAAAGCAACTCGCATAGCAGTTGGATATGTGTCATTTGAGCTTTGACCTTTATTGACATCATCATTTGGGTGTATTGGTTTTTCAACTCTAAAATCAGATCCTAAAATCTCACTTGCTCTATTTGCTACCACTTCATTCATATTCATGTTTGACTGAGTTCCTGAGCCTGTTTGCCATACTACCAAAGGAAAATTGCCTTCAAGTTTTCCAGCAATTACTTCATCACAAGCATCAGATATCGCTTTTGTTTTTGTATCATCAAGACGATTGAGTTTGTTATTTACAATCGCACAAGCTTTTTTCAGATAGGCAAAACCTTCAACAACTTCTTTGGGCATCTTCTCATCACCAATAGGAAAGTTTTCCACACTTCGTTGTGTTTGAGCAGCCCAGTATTTATCATTTGGTACTTGCATTTGTCCCATTGTATCTTTTTCTATTCTATATTCCATTTTAATTCCTTTATTTTAGAAAGTATAACAAATTGATTCTTAATATTAATAATGATTATCACTAATAATATTTAATTTTCTATATTAAATTTATTTTTTTCTACACTTTCAACAACTTCTATTGCTATTTTATTTGTTTGTTCTGAAATATTACTTGCTTCTTGTGCAATCAGACTATTTTCTTGAGTAAACTTTTCCAAAGTAGTTACTGAATCAGAGATTTGGTGCATACTAATTGATTGTTCTTTGGCAGAGTTTGTTACATCAGTAATAAGTTCGTTTGTTTGAACAATTTTACTCTCTAAATCTTCAAATCCTTCAATCATTTGAATACTTATCTCTTTCCCTTGAGTTGCTTTTTGAGTTGCTATTTCAACCAAGTTTTGTATATCTTTAGCTGCAGATGCACTTTTATTTGCAAGATTTCGTACCTCTTGTGCAACAACAGCAAAACCTTTTCCAGCTTCACCTGCAGTTGCTGCTTCAACTGCAGCATTAAGACTTAAAATATTTGTTTGAAATGCAATCTGATCAATTACTGTAATTGCCTCTAAAATAGAGTGAACCTGTTCATTTATTTCTTCGATAGATACAGCAGTTTGATTTGCAAAATTTTTCCCTTGAAGAGATGATTCTTTTGTTGCAGAAGATATTTTAAACATCTCTTGTGACTTGTTATTTGTATCTGATATAGTATGAGTAATAGTATCTATTGATGTAGAAATATTTTCTAATGATGAAGCTTGTTTCATAGCATTTTGAGTTAATAAGTTTACATTTTTACTTAAATTACTTGAAGATTCTTTTAATGTATTTCCATCTTTAAGATTAGTATTTAACATATTTGTAATCATACTATTCATAGAAGTAATCTCTTTACCTATAATTCCCGAACTTTTTGTTGTAATAGTTTTGGTAAAATCATATTGAGAATAACTCTCAATCACACTTGCCAATTCATTGATATTTGTACCTACAAGTTTTTCCAAATTATCTAACATATGATTTATCAAATTTTTAAGATCATTTAATGATTGTGTATTTGATTCTTTTTCAATTCTTTTTAAAATATCACCATTTCCTACTTCGTGAACAACCTCTTTTAAATCAGTAATTAAATTATTTTCTTCGATAATATTTTGTTCAATTTGAGTTATGTTTACATTAATATTTTGAGCCATTTTACCAAACTCATCATTTGCTTCGATAGTTATTTTTGATGGAGCATTATTTTCTTTATTTAAAAATTTAAAGAACTCTTCTAGTCCTTGACTAATAGTTGTTAAATTTGCATTTAATATTTTTGTTCGCATAATTAAAACAAGTGAAATTAAAATTAAAGAGATTATTCCAGCAATTATTGAAAAATCAGAGATAACATGCGCATCTTTTAAAAACTCTTTTTCATAAACTGTAAGCCCAAATCCCCATGAGATATCAGAGTCTGATAAAGTAAAAGATTTTACATAATCATATGTTTGTTTTCCATCAACTTTTTGTTCAAATGAGTACTCTTGATTTGACATTATTTTTTTAGGAATAGCTAAGTGCTCTGTATCTTTAAATACTTGACTCACTTTTTGTCCTAAAAGTTTACTATCAGGATGAGCTATAATTGTACCTTCGTTTGAAACAAGATAAGTAAAGCCATTATCAAATATAGAGATTTTAGAAACTCTTTGTACAATCTTATCAAGTGAGATATCTATTCCTACGACACCCACAAATTTTCCATTATGATACATAGGGGTTGATACAGTAGTATTC
>JBASAI010000002.1:0-2399 GCA_049650525.1 Arcobacteraceae bacterium | reverse complement strand
AGTAAAGTGCGTATAAAGATACCCCAATAAAAACAATTCCTAGAAACTTTTGGAAAATATTTACTTTTACTGATTTTACTTGTGCTGTTTTTTTATATCCACTCACCATAGAATCAATCGCATCACTTTTTTTGATAAACTTGTCTACTAAACTTCCTAGAACATGTAAACCAATTACAGCCAAAAATAAATTTGAAAATATCTCATGTATCTCTTCAAATAGTTCCATATCTTTAAAATATTCACTATGTAAAAATGAAAAAACTCCATGGTTCTCTTCTATTCCATAAGCTAATAGTCCAGATATTATAGATAAAAATGCTAAAAGTATCATCGCTACTATTGCATAACTTGAAGCTGGATTGTGTCCTAAATATACTTTTGTTTTTGAAAAAGGATTTAATAAATACTCCTTTATATCTCCTAGATTAAAATTGAAATCTTTAAATTTTGAGTGTTTGGGTCCCATATAACCCCAAATAATTCTAAAGAAAATAACAACTCCAAGTGCTAAACCAAAAGCAACATGATAAGATAATAACTCATCAAAATCTCCTAAAATATAACTTGTTGCAAAAAATATGATTAATAAAACATGAGATACTCTATTAAATAAAGGCCAAATATAACTTTTAGTCATCCCATCTTCCATAGTTTGGTATTTTGATTGCTCTTTCACTATAAATTCCTTTATTTGCTGTTGTATGACAAGCCATACAGTTACTTAAAGTTTTTACCTCTTTTTGCATAATAAATCTTTTAGGTAATTTTCTATGTTTTTTAATAAAATATGGAACTTCTGTTATTTTTAGAGGTGTTTCATATGTTGAGATAGATTGTGTCATTTTTCTACTTCTTTTATATTGCATCGCTTTATCACTACTATTTCTATTTAAATAACTGACAAGTGTATCATGATCTTCTTGTGCTAAAGTAGCATCTGTGCCAAAATGATTTTCTAAATCTCCCATCATTCTTTTCCATGATTTTTCTGGCAAGAGTCCAGGTTGAAAATCAAAGTGACAACTACCACACTCTTTTATATACAATTCGTTATCTACAGGTTTTACACCAACAGAATTTGATTCACTAGCAAAAACAACTGTTGCTAAAACTATGGTACTTAAAAGTAATTTTTTCATAGTATATCCTTTTATTTTGAATTGATGTAATAAAGTACATCACCTTTTTCTTGTGCAGTTCCCACTCTGTTGTAAACATCTTTAAAATTTCTTTTTAACCATTTTTTCACCTCTTTTACCTCTACTAGTCTTTTGCTATTTGTATTTGGAGAGAGTGGCTCTATCTCTTTATTTGTAAAATAGTTTTTACCAGTTGTACTTAAATCAATATTATGGCAACTTGTACATGATATCATTTCACCTTTTTTGCCAAGATGTTTAGTTGTAAAGATTTTTTCTCCATTTTTGATACTAAAATCTTTAAATTTTGGATTTTCTTTTGACGCTTCTGTTTTTAAATTTTCTATATAACTTTTCATTTCTGTATTCAATGCAACAGCATTAGCAGATATAAAAAGTAAACTACTGAGTATGATAACTTTTTTCATGTTTGCCTCTTTTAATTTTTTATGATGTAAGTTTAGAGATACTTTGTAAAATAGTTTAATACAACTCTTTACAAATTCTTTACATTTTAATTAAAGAAGTTTGAAAACTAAATATAGTAGAATCATATTATGATAAAGGATAAATACCCTTTACCTAATAAAGGGTTTAAAATTAAAAATATCAGTATATTTGGCACAAGTAGTGATGCTGGTAAATCTACCCTCACTTTTGTAATCGCTCGTATTTTACAAAATATGGGATACTCTGTAGCTCCTTTTAAGGCACAAAATGTTTCCAATAACTCCCATGTTTGTGATGATGGAAAAGAAATAGCAATAGCCCAATACTTTCAAGCAAGTGTTTTAGGGATCAAAACCTCCTATCATCTCAACCCTATTCTTCTAAAATCAGGAAGAGGAAGTAGTGCTTCACTTATCGTTGAGGGTGAAGTGGTAACTACAAAAGATGTTCGAGAGTATTATCGTGACTTGGACTTGCTTAAACCTGCTGTAAATAGATGTTTTGAGTATTTAGACGCTCAGTATGATTGTGTCGTGTGTGAGGGTGCAGGCAGTCCAGTAGAACTTAATCTTATGGATAAAGACCTGTCGAATATCTATATCGCAGATCACTTTAATACAAAGATTATTCTTGTAGCAGATATCCAAAAAGGTGGAGTATTTGCTTCTATTTGGGGTGTTTACAACCTTTTACCAGAAAAATTACGAAACAATATCATAGGGGTGATCATCAATAAGTTTCAAGGAGATATGAGCTTATTTGATGAAGGTGTCAAAATAATAGAAGAGAGATTTAAGATACCAGTTT
>JBASAI010000001.1:0-2143 GCA_049650525.1 Arcobacteraceae bacterium | reverse complement strand
ACACAAGCTTGGGAAAAAGGTGACGCTACTAATTATAGAGCTGCAATCTTAAATAAAAATAGTGATGCAAGTAAAAACATTGCTGTAGAAGATGCATATAAAGATATCTTTGCTGGAATGGGTGTATTTATCAAATCTGAACTGGCAAATGAAAGAATCGCAGTTGCTGTTCTTACTCCAAGTGAAGAAGATGAACATAGTTGTTTTTCTGATAACACACATAGAGATATCGTGACAAACTATCAAGGGTTTAAAAATATCTTAATGGGAACATATAAAGATATGGATTATGGTGTTGCTCCTATTGATGCTATGGAGATAGCTGATAAGGCAGAAGTTTTAAAACTGATGGCAAAAATTGAAACAAAAATTGAAAGTATTGATATGATTGCTAAAACAAGTAGACATTTTGACTATCAAATTAGACCAAATGATTCTCAAGCAAAAGTTATTGTAAAACTTAAAAATGAATTACGAAAATTAGGTGATAAAATGGTAACTGTTGCTGCTGCAAATGGTATTGATCTTACTATTGATGAAGTTACGGATGCAGATGAAACAAAACTGTAATAGTTTTAGAAGTTTGATTTTTCTAAGTTCAGTGGTTTTTACCACTGGACTTTTTTCGGTTTCTACACAAGCACAAACTCAAAACTTGTATGACACAAAGTACACTACAAATACAAATACAAGTAAAGTATTTATGCAGCAGGTAAATGGGCTTGATGATATAGAACAAGATACCTTTATGTTAGGTCGAAGTTTTTTTACTATTCCATGGGTGGAAGCTCCGAGTGCAACAACAGCAAGAGATGGGTTAGGACCATTATTTAGTGCAAATACCTGCTTAAACTGTCATCCGCGAAATGGTGTGGGAACTTTATATAATAAAAATAACTTCATCTCCAGAAATCTTATCGTACGACTTTCAATTCCTTCAAATGGTTCAGAAGAACATATACATAAAGAAAAATACTCTGGTTTTATTCCCGAGCCAACTTATGGTGGACAAATAAGTATCAATGGGGTAAGAGGTGTACCTTATGAAGCGAAGCCAAAGATTAAGTATGAAAATATCACTATTACTTATCCTGACAAAGAACAAGTTATTTTAAAAAAACCGCTTCAAGGAGTTGAAAGCCAACTAACAGATCTACAATATGGTGATATGAATAAAAATGTAAGTGTATCTCATCGATTGGCTCCTGCTTTGATTGGGCTTGGTTTATTAGAACAGATTACAGATGAGCAGATACTTTTCAATGAGGATCGAGATGATAAAGATGGAGATGGTATCTCTGGAAAAGCAAATAGAGTTTTTAGTAATAAGCATCAAGATTTTAGAGTTGGAAGATATACTTGGAAAGCATCAGCTGCAAGTGTAGTAGAGCAAAGTGCAGCAGCTGCATCAAATGATATGAGTTTGACTAATCCATATTATCCAAATGAAAACTGTACAAGCAATCAAAAAGAGTGTTTAGAAGCTCCAAAAGGAGATGATGTTCATGGGAAACATACCTTTGATCTACCACTTCACCGCCTTGAAGCGATAGCTTTTTATCTTAATAATCTAAAAATTCCACGATCAACTATCACTGAAAAAGAGGGTGAAAAACTCTTTGCAGATGTTGGCTGTGTAAAATGTCATATTCCTTCGTTTACCCTTACAAATGGATATGAAATAAAACCATTTAGTGATATACTTTTACATGATATGGGTGAAGGGTTAAGTGATGGTCGAACTGAATTTGAAGCAAAAGCTCAAGAGTGGAGAACTGCACCTTTATGGGGACTAGGAAAATATAAACTAGCATTAGGAAAAGAGCCAGAACTTTTACATGATGGAAGAGCCAAAACAGTGGAAGAAGCTATTTTATGGCATGGTGGTGAAGCAGAACAGATTAAAAAGAACTTTATGAATCTCTCTAAAAAACAAAGAGATTCAATCATAAGATATATAGGAGAGTTATAAGATGAAAAAATTTATGTTGATTTTGGTGTTGTTTAGTACAACACTTTTTGCAAATGGAAATTTGATTTCTATTTATGAAAATATATTGTTAAAAAATAGTAAACAAACAATTACTGATATACAAGAGATTGAAAAAAATATAGAAAATGGTGAAGTGAAACATTTTTCCTC